>DDWD01000076.1 GCA_002345825.1 Bacteroidales bacterium UBA2295 | reverse complement strand
GGTCCTTCAGTAAAACTGTAGACAAATCCTAAACACGCTGACGATAGCAAGGTGATCGTAAGCAAGGTAAAGGTCATGTTCTTAAAAGTTGATTCTTTAGCCATGTTTTTTCACCTCCTCTCCAAAACGTGATGGTTTTACATATCGGTTAATTAGTGGAACGAAAGCATTCATGATTAGAATTGCGAATGAAATCCCTTCGGGGTAAGCACCCCAAACACGGATTACTACGGTAATAACCCCTATGCCAATTCCAAATATCCACATTCCCTTAGGATGCATTGGCGAAGTTACATAATCGGTTGCCATGAATATTGCTCCAAGCATCACCCCTCCTGTAATCAGGTGGAAAATGGGGTCGGCATTTGCCTCTGGATTGATTAGCCACAATATCCCTGTAAAAATACCAATGGTTGCAAAAATTGAAACAGGAATATGCCAGGTAATCACCTTGGTGAAAAGCATCCAAACAAAGCCAATAAGGAGAGCAAATGCGGCAATCTCGCCCAGCGAACCACCCATAGCACCCATAAACAGCTGCATATGGCTGGGAATTTGGTCGGCAAGCGAACTCATAGACTCACCCTTACTTAGCCCTTCTTTAACAATTGCTAGTGGGGTTGCACCAGTAACTGCATCAATATACTTCATTCGCGACTCAATGGGCAAGGGCCAGCTGGTCATTTGCACTGGAAAGGATATTAGCAAAAACACACGCCCTACCAGAGCTGGGTTAAATGGATTACGCCCAAGTCCACCAAAGGTCATTTTGCCAACACCAATGGCAACCAGAGCACCAATTACCACAATCCACCAAGGAAGATTTGCGGGAAGGTTAAAGGCAAGAATTAAGCCAGTAACCAGAGCAGATCCATCGGAGATGCTAGGCTTAACCTTTAGCAAATACTTTTGAATTAAAAACTCGAACACCAAACACGACACAATGGAAATAGCAGTTACTATTAGCGCTCCCAACCCAAAGTAGAACAGCGTAACTGCCAGCGCAGGAATAAGTGCTAGCACCACATTGTACATCAACCGTGGAGTTGAATCGCCACTGTGAACGTGAGGTGAAGGTGATACAACAAGTAGTTTGTTCATTATTCTAGATTTTATATCATCTGATTTTTTAGCTGAACTAGTTTTTCCGTGCCCTAATCATAGCACTTACATCGCCCTTACCCAAGCGGATATAGTCGAGCAATGGCAGGTTGGCGGGGCAAACAAAGCTACACGATCCGCACTCCATACAATCGAGTATACGCTCCTCCTCCATTCGCTCGGTCATCTTGCGCTGCGATAGGCGGATTAGAAGGTATGGCTCCAGCCCCATTGCGCATGCGCTGATACACTTACCACAACGAATACATGATGGTTGCACCTCTGGTCGCAATGACTCGTTGGCGGGAAACAGTATTACTCCCGAAGTACCCTTGGTTACTGGCGCGTCAACTGTACTAAGCGACTTACCCATCATGGGACCACCATTTACCACCTTAGCAGTATCCTCCGGAACACCGCCAGCAGTTTCAATAAGCATTGATATTGGAGTACCTATGCGCACCATGAAGTTGCCAGGCTTCTCCAGCTTTTTACCTGTAACGGTTACCACGCGCTCAAGCAATGGCTTATTTTTTTGCACAGCCTCATAAACCGCAAAGGCTGTTCCCACGTTGTGAACCACTGTGCCAACATCTATGGGGAGCCCACCCGATGGAACCTCGCGGTTGATAAGCGCTTTGATTAGCTGCTTTTCGCCCCCTTGAGGGTATTTAACCTTCAATGCGTAAACCTCTATACCGTTGTAGCCTGCAGCAATCTGCTTTAAATGGGCAATGGCATCGGGTTTGTTGTTCTCAACTCCAATTAGTGCACGTTCAACGCCGAGAGCCTTTTTAAGGATAGAGATACCAACCATTAGCTCATCGGCCTTCTCGAGCATGAGCCTGTGATCAGAAGTGAGGTAAGGCTCACACTCTACACCGTTAATTATAAGCACATCGGCCTTTTTCCCTTTGGGGATCGACAACTTTACGTGCGAGGGAAAGGTTGCGCCGCCAAGTCCAACTACACCCGCCTCATTTATCTTTGCTACAATCTCCTCTGCGCTATGTTGGATCTCCTTTTTCAAGTCAGCGCTTCTATCAATCTCAGCAAGCCACTCATCGCCTTCAACGGTGATGGTAATTGCAGGCTTCTTGTATCCGGTTGAGTCGAGCACTGGGTCGAGCGAAGCCACAACTCCCGAAACGGACGAGTGGATATTGGCCGATACAAAGCCAGAGGCTTTGGCAATAACCTGACCAACCACAACCTTATCGCCTTTGGCTACCACAGCTGCTGCTGGGGCACCAATATGCTGCGATATTGGGATAACAACCTGCTCAGGTAAAGGTAAAACCTCAATAGGCTTGCTGTCCGAAAACTTATTCTCTGGGGGATGTACCCCGCCTTTAGGAAAAGTCTTTAACATACTCACTTGTATTGAATATCGAATGATGAATGTCGACTTACGAATGATGAAGCGTTAATTAAACTCAAAATCGTTAGTCGATATTCATTATTCTAACTGTTAACTATACACTTTCTGTTTTAGCTTCCTCCTCCACCTTCTTTTTCTTGGGAGGGAAATTCACCTCAAGGATGGCACCAGTTGGGCACTCATCAACGCATTTGCGGCAAAGTTTACACTTATCGTAATCGATATATGCTAGGAAATTCTCAAGCGTGATGGCATCATGAGGACAAACCTTAACGCACTTGTTGCAGCCTATGCAAGCAACCGAGCACGATTTTTTAGCTATGCCACCCTTGTCCTTGTTGATACAAGACACAAAAATTCGTTTACCCTTGGGGCCCTTCTTACGGAGTTCAATAATATCTTTTGGACAAGCAGTAACACAAGCTCCACAGGCAGTACAATTATCATCAATTACCACCGGAAGGCCAGTCTCCTCATCCATATAGATAGCATTGAATGCACAGGCATCGACACAATCGGCTAGCCCAAGACATCCGTACTGACAGCCGGTATCGCCGCTAAATAGGGTTGTAGCCACCTTACATGATGTTGCTCCGTTGTAGGTGCTGGTTTTTGGTCGATTATCGGGTGATCCCGAGCAACGCACAACGGCTACCATTGGCGCCTGTTCGGCAGCACTCTTGCCAACCACTTTGGCTGCTGCTGCCGACGTTTCGTTGCCCCCAACGGGGCAAAAAAGTGAGCTAATATCATCGGCCTTAACAAAAGCTTCGGCAAACCCTCTACAACCGGGGTATCCACATCCTCCACAGTTGGCTCCAGGCAGCACTGCCTCAACCTCATCGATACGAGGATCTTCGTACACCTTAAACTTTTGGGCAACAAAGTATAGAATTACCGCCGCCAGCACACCAAGTACGCTGAGCATTAAAACGGTATAAAGAATAATGGAATAACTCATGCTATCCTATAATTAAGTTGATTCAATTTCGAATGTAAAATGGTTTGATATCCTATCCTTAAAAAGATATAGTATAAAATAGTAGGGAACCAGTATGGCAAGTGAGGCCAATCCAGCCCTTATCTCACTTATATTCATTAAAGTTAATGCGATGAGCACGATAAGCATTGCCAAAAATGGCATAACGTATCCTAAGAAAAGAGCCTGAAACCCCATTGATTGCCTGAGGATAACCTTAACGCTCTCGCCCACCTTAAGGTTGTGATTAGGTTTATAAACATCAACCAGCTTTTCTTCTACATCTGATAATCCACAAGCACCCTTAGCGTGGCACCCAGCACAAGCCGATTGGCTTAAAATGCTAACAACTATTTTATCCGAATAAATTTCCTGAACCCTACCGAGATGATCAACGGTTTTAATCCTTTTAGCCATTCAGCAATGTTTTAAAACAGACTACAAAAATAATTTTCTTTAACTTTTGATAATAATGAAGTAGAGGGAAGTTTGCAATTTAGTTTGATTATAAATAAACTTATAGTCCCATAATCATTTTTTAAAAAATCATTTTTGTGGATAAATATTCCGCTTTAATAAGCTAGAAATACCTGTTTGTGAAATCTGTCATAAAACAGATGAATTTGTTTTGTATTATTGCAAATAAATTAAAAACTACTAAAAAAACCAATTAATGAGAAATACACACAGCATGCTAACCCTTGTGATTATCCTGCTGCAAATAAATCTTGTTGTTGCAGAAGAGTCATATTCAAATCCTTTTAACCCAACGGCTGACACACTAAACTCCACCTACTCTAAACAACAGCCGCAAAAAAAGGAAACAATAGAACCATTTAACCTTGCATTATTTAAGTTGCCTTACATTAAATACCAGCAATTAACCCTAAAACTTGGAGCAGACCAAGAAGCCAGAAATGAAAAGTGGCTACAAGATGTTAATCTGAGTTCGCAAGACCTAAACTATAAATTAAATACTAGCCTATATGTAAATTATAACCTTAGTCTTAATGCAGAAAGGCAGCAAATGGATCTTAACATATCTTCATCATCTTTTGTACCATTCATCAAAAGTATTCAGGAATCTGAAAGCGTCGTTTTTAAGAGCGAAAGCCAACACATCCAATCTTCGTTCAGCCTTTCGGGAAGTATGAGCAAAAGACGCTACTTAAAAAACTTATTCTTTGTTGAAATAAACCCTTCTGCTTGGCTTAGCCAAATCTTTATGCATAAGGAGGTTTTGAATGACTATTACTATATGGAAACACCATACGAATCATCAATTATTCAAAACAACTTTGGCATTAATGCAAATTTAAAAACTGGATTAGGTTATGGTAGAATAGAGATAGTAACCGATGCACAAATGGCTCTTTTTATTTTAAACGACTTAAAAAAGGAGAATAGAATAGAAAAAGAACCATCACATAGCGAAATTTATGAATTAGCTGAACTGATATCGACAATACGAACCAAACGCTTTTTTGACACAAGGCACAAACTAATTGCAGAGGTTAAAGCTATCGATTCGCTATTATCGAGCCAAGGAATTATCAACCAACAAGATGCCACATATTTCACCACAATTTACGACAACTGGAGATACGCCCATAACCCCAGCAGGCTGGCAGGATTTCGATATGCAGCTGGCCCCCTTTTCTCATATTATATGTTAGAAAGTAAATCCGAAAGAATTGAAATTTTATCCGACACCAACCAAGAAACAACTAGTGAAAATAAAAGTATAAGTAATCAATTGGGCTATGGCCTATATATTAACGGCAGTATTGAAAAGCCATTGAATAATAAGTGGCAGCAATCTACTCAAATCAAAATTGAACATCTGATTCAAACCAATAGTTTAGAAAACAATACAAACCCAGAATCAATAATGCTTAGAAACTCAACTTTTGCACAATTACAATCAGGATGGGGGCACTACCCAAACACAAGAACTTATTTAAATATGGGAGGTGCAGCCAGTTGGTATAACCATAGAGTAACTCAAAACAATTCAGGATTTAGCATAGATGATAACCTGTACTTCATTAATTATTTCAGCGTTAGCGTAAATTTAAATGGCTACTACTATTTTTCGCCACAGTTTAGTATAAGATTATCGAGTAGTTTTGGTTACAACCATAACAATAGCGACAATAGGTATAATCTCCCAAGCCCACCATTAGGATGGCCTGCTGATAACTCAACCTCTTCTCGTTTCTATTATAATGATTTCTTTTTTGATTTCTCTCTATCATTTCTTTACGGAATATTATAGCTTATCTCCTCCCCTTATCTCATCATAATATAAAAAGTAAAGAGGCTGCCCGGTATTAACCTGAGCAGCCTCCTCTCAATATTCGAATTACATTAGGCTATCGTTTCAGCTCAATATCCCTGTTCATCTCAAGCATATCTACATTGGTTGAGTAATCACCCAGTAGATGCTTGGCAAAGTAATCGGCGGTTAGCCAGAAGTGATACTCCATCATATCGCCATAGCCATGTCGCTGGCCCGGGTACATGAAGAAATCGAAACGTTTGTTTGCTTTTACTAACGCATTAACCATCCTAATGGTGTTGCCAGGGTGCACATTATTGTCAATCTCTCCGGTTGTGAGCATTAGCTTACCCTTAAGGTTTTTGGCCAAATCGGGGTTAATGTCAATACTATATTCAAACTTAGTACCAGTGGTATCGGTAACCTCTTTCACACCATGGTGTTTCTCGCTCCACCAGCGATTATAGATATTGTTAGTATGATTACCCGCGTTAGAAACGGCTACCTTGAAGAAATCGGGGTACACCAGCATGGCCGCGGTAGACATGAATCCTCCACCCGAGTGGCCATGAATCCCCACCTTATTAATATCGATAAACTTGTGCCTGTTGGCCAGCTGCTCGGCGGCAGCTTTTTTATCGGCTAAACCATAATTACGCAGGTTGCCATACCCGTAGTTATGGTACCATTTAGAGCGATTGGGGTGCCCACCACGGTTACCCACAGTTATCACAACAAACCCCATTTGTGCCAAGCGATCGGTTCTATCCATACGAGCCGAGAACGACTTGTCAACCGCCTCGGTTTGTGGCCCTGGATAAACGTACTGAATTAGCGGGTAAAGCTTGGTAGAGTCAAAATCGAATGGCTTGTACATCACACCATAGATATCGGTTTTACCATCATCGGCCTTAACCTTGAAGGGCTCGGGGAATTGGTAACCAGTTGCAAAAAGCAAGCTGAGATCGGCCTCCTCCAAATCCATAATCTTGGCTCCCTTGCTATCCCTAAGCTCCGACTTGGGGATGGTGTTAACCCTTGAGTAATTGTTTACAAAAAACTTATTGTCGTCATCCATAGAAACGCTATGGTTGTAGTTACCGGGGTTCAAGAGTTTCAGCCCCGAACCATCAAAATTAATGCTGTAAAGATGTTCGTAATATGGATCCTCGTTGGGCTGAACCGCATTGGCTGTAAAATATAGCACTCTATTTTTCTCGTCAATATTAACAATTCGCTCGGCATGGTATGGCCCAGAGGTGATTTGGTTCTTCAGGTTGCCTTGTCCATCATATAGATAAAAATGTGCCCATCCGTCGCGTTCGGACCAATGGATTAGCTCTTTACCTTTATTTACTAAGCCTATTGAGCGAGTCTCAACGTATGTATTCAACCGTTCCTCAATTACTGTCTCCACCTCACCAGTTTTGGGGTTAACCTTACAGATATCGATACGTTTCAGGTCGCGGGAGGTACGGGTGAAGTAAAAATTATTGTTTGCATCGGCCAGCCACTTGCGAGCAACGTAATCATCATCCCGGTCTTTTCTTAAACGGGGAGCCGACTGAATAGAAAGCGTTTGATCGGGGAAAGCATCGGTATTTACTTTTACAGGAAGAGAGTCAACAAAGTTGAAGACCAGCATCTCCTCAACGGGAGCCTCTTTCTCGCCGGGCATATGATACTTGTACGATTCGAGGGTTGGGCGTGGATTCGTGAGGGATTTGATCACCCACAGATCCTTAACCTTGCGCACATCGGAACGGGTAAGAGCAATCATTTTGGAGTCGGGCGACCATAAAGCCCAAGCGCCCTTGCGCTTATCCTTGTTCTTTTCCTTCTCCTCATTGTCCTCTCCCCTCCAGCTCGAACCGTAGCTGTAATCCTCTTCACCATCCCAACTAAGCTGATGCTCAACAATAGTTGAATCCTTCTCATCCTTAAGAGCTTTCTCATAGTTCTCCTTGTTCATCCAGAAAAGGTTATGATTTCGAGAGAAAAGAACCTTTTCCCCATCGGGTGAGATGTTTGCCCAGTCGGGTCTATCCTTTGGCTTTTTGTAGTCGTCGAGCATTGTTAGTTTACCCGTGCTCATATCGTACTGAAAGTACCAGGTTTTCTTATCGGGTTTTCCATTCTTACCTTTTTTGCTCTTCCCCTGATCCTTAGTCATATCATCCTCCTCGTCATCCTTTTTATCCTCGTCAACTAAGGTACTTTTAATCTCGAATTGGATAATATTCTCATTGTCCAAAAACTTTAGGTTTCTGATGGGAATATTTTGTGCATCGAACGGATCAAGCGTTAGCCTAGAGATATCGGCAGCCATCTTAACGTTATCGAACATTTGGCTTTTTGATTTTTTAGCAGGATCGACAATGTAGTAGTTTTCACCCTCGCTGGTCTCGTAGGTATACCAAAAGCGGGTGCTATTCTTTAGCCAATGGGCATCAACCGATGTGCTGAAAACCATTTTTCTGATTCGGTTTGGCGAGAACCGGGAGGCCAACTCGTAGTTTGCTGTTGTAACAGGCTCATTCTGCGAAAACAAAGAGAACGTTGCAAAAGAGATTAGAAAGGCCGACAAAAGAAATCGTCTCATAAAATTTTAGGTTTGATTTAATGATATGAAGTTTTGTACTAACTATTTTATGCTCGTTGGATAGTGTTTTTCTGCTGGGGTTTAATCAACCAAGAAAACCAAACAAGCCAATGAATTGATATATTGTTGAAAACTACTTTATATTTGTGGTAACAATGGGAAATTCAATACAAAGTACGAAGATGGGAAAAAAATGGAATTGGGGCATTATAGCACCCGGCAAGATTGCCGAAAAGTTTGCATCGGACCTTAAACTGGTTGATGAAGTGAATTTATATGCCGTTGCCTCGCGATCACTCGAGAAAGCTCAAGCCTTCGCCAACAAATTTGATGCTGAGATTGCATATGGATCATACGAGGAGTTGGCAAAAGATACTAATGTTGATATTGTGTACATTGCATCACCCCATACTTTCCACTATGAGCATTCGTTACTTTGCTTACGCAATGGCAAACATGTTCTGTGCGAAAAACCAATGGCCATCAGTTCATCTAAAATTAAAAAACTTATGGAGGTGGCATTGGAGAAAAAGGTTTTTTTAATGGAAGCGTTGTGGACCAAATTTATTCCATCGTTTCGCAAATGTTACGAACTGGTTCAGGAGGGGCAGATTGGAGAGATAAAATACATTCAGTCAAACTTCTGCTTTATGGCCGAATACGACACGAATAAAAGGCTATTCAACAAGGAGTTGGGTGGTGGATCGCTACTCGATATTGGTATTTATCCAGTTTTCTTTGCTATGGAATTGGCTGGCAAGCCCGATGATATTCTAGCATCTGCAGTAATAGGAAAAACTGGTGTTGATGAGAATTGCAATGTTGTTTTCACCTACAAGAAGAAAGGTATTTCCGCCAGCCTATCCTCTTCGTTCCTTGTGAATGCTCCCTCGGAAGCCCTAATTGCTGGAACAAAAGGACACATAAGGATGTACAGTAAATGGCACGAGCCAACCAGCTTGGAAGCTGTAATTGATGGTCAAATCCATCATTACGCTTTCGATGAGCCAGGGTTTGGCTATCAGTACGAGATTGAAGAGGTGATAAAGTGCCTTAATCGGGGCGATTTGCAATCGGCTGAATTTCCGCTATTCAAAAGCCTACGGCTGCACGAGACCTTGGATTACATTAGGCAGCAGATAGGATTGGAATACTAAAAAGGGAACCGAAATACGATTCCCCCCTTAGCTTTACAATGCCCTTTTAGTTTGTGGATTTGGCGTTTTGGCTACTAGTATTCGAGCCTTTTCTGCACTCTCATTGCTGAGGTAATGCACAATATCCTTGGGACTCTCAATTATGGTATCCTTTGGATAGACAATGGCCTCGTCGCCAATATGTATTGTTGGGTTCCCTTCCAACACATAGAAAAAAACATCAACAGGCGTTTTATGCGGCTTTAGCGATTCGCCCATTTGCAGCGTGATGTGCATAACCTGCGCATCGGGGTGATTATACATTTCGCGAACGTCAACGTTATGGGGTGTATCCTTAAAGGGTGCGTCCAATAGGTGTCTGGTATTCATAATAAGTATTTTTATTTTGTAAACCTGACAGGTTTCGAAACCTGTCAGGTTTGTTTCTAGCAAATTATCCAATCATCAATTTAATATCTTCATCTACCGTAGTAATACCTCCAATGCCAAAATTGTTCACTAGCACGTTGGCAACGTTTGGCGAAAGGAACGCGGGAAGCGTTGGGCCTAAATGGATGTTCTTAACGCCTAAGTATAGAAGCGCAAGCAGAACGATTACAGCCTTTTGCTCGTACCAAGCAATGTTGTATGCAATGGGCAACTCGTTGATATCGTTCAGTTCGAACACCTCCTTAAGCTTCATGGCTATAACAGCAAGTGAGTACGAGTCGTTGCACTGACCAGCATCGAGCACACGAGGAATTCCTCCTATATCGCCTAATGGCAACTTGTTGTAACGATACTTGGCACAACCAGCGGTTAGAATAACGGTATCTTTTGGTAGCTTCTCGGCAAACTCGGTATAGTAGTTCCTGTCCTTCATACGGCCATCGCAACCAGCCATTACAACAAACTTGCGAATTGCGCCCGACTTAACAGCATCAACCACCTTGTCGGCCAGGGCAAACACCTGTGCGTGGGCAAATCCACCAATAATCTCACCCTTTTCAATTTCTATTGGAGATTGGCAGGTTTTTGCCATCTCAATAATCTCCGAGAAATCTTTCTGCTTTCCGGGCTCACGGTTAGCAATGTGCTTGCTACCTGGGTAACCAGCTGCGCCAGTTGTAAATACCCTATTCTTGTATGTAGATTTTTCGGTTGGGGGAACAATACAGTTGGTTGTGAAAAGTATTGGGCCGTTGAATGTTTCAAACTCCTCCTTTTGCTTCCACCAGCTGCTACCGTAGTTACCTACAAAGTGCTTGTACTTTTTGAATGCTGGGTAGTAGTTGGCAGGTAACATCTCGCTATGAGTGTAAACATCAACTCCAGTACCATCTGTTTGAGCAAGCAACTCCTCCATATCCTTAAGGTCGTGACCGCTAATTAGAATACCCGGCTTGTTGCTAACGCCAATGTTAACCTTGGTGATTTCAGGATTTCCATAGCTTGTTGTGTTGGCCTTATCGAGCAGAGCCATTGCAGAAACGCCAAACTTACCAGTTTCGAGGGTAAGGGCAACCAGCTCATCAACGCTAAGGTTTTGAGTAGTTGCGGCTAAGGCGCGCTGCATAAACTCGTATATGGTTACATCCTCATGGCCAAGGTTGAAAGCGTGCTCGGTATAGGCAGCCATACCTTTTACTCCGTAGATAATTAGCTCCTTAAGCGAACGGATATCCTCGTTGGTTTCGGAAAGTACGCCAACAGTCTCGGCTTTTGCCTCGTATTCATCGGGAGTTCCTTGCCATGTGCAACCCTCAAAGGTATCGTTAACAGTTACGCCCTGCTTTTTGCACTCCTCGCGAAGCGAGTTGCGAAGCTCAAGACCACGGGTAACAAGGTCGGCAATAACTTTCTTGTCGAAGTTGGCGTTGGTAATGGTCATGAATAGCCCATCGAATATGAACTTGTTTACGATAGGATTCTCGTACTTTTTCTGCTCACGGAGAGCCGAGCTATAAACGCTCATCCCCTTTAGGGTGAACA
>DDWD01000189.1 GCA_002345825.1 Bacteroidales bacterium UBA2295 | reverse complement strand
CTCAAATATTTTTCACAGTGAATACAGAGCTGATTATTGATGTACGATCATCTGAAGTTGCCATAGCTCTGCTTGAGGACAAACAGCTCGTGGAGCTTAATAAGGAGAAAAGCAACGTTCAGTTTTCGGTTGGCGACATCTATCTGGGTAAGGTCAAGAAAATTATGCCTGGACTTAACGCCGCATTTGTAGATGTGGGGTACGAGAAGGATGCATTCCTTCATTACCTCGATCTAGGGCCACAGTTCAGGTCGTTTAACAAGCTGATATTGTCAGCTAGTTCCAAGAAAGGTAAAGTTATCCCAATCTCCAAGACCAAACTTGAACCAGAGATTGACAAGGATGGCAAAATTTCCAGTGTGCTAAACTCAGGGCAAACTGTTTTGGTTCAGATTGCCAAAGAACCCATTTCGACAAAAGGGCCACGATTGAGTTCCGAAATTTCTATCGCTGGTAGAAACATCGTTCTACTACCCTTTTCCGATAAGGTATCCATATCGCAAAAAATTACTTCGCCGGAAGAGCGCAAGCGCCTCAAGCGGTTAATGGAAAGCATAATACCCAAGAACTTTGGTGTGATTGTGCGTACCGCTGCCGAAGGAAAAAAAGTCGCAATTTTAGATGCTGAGCTACGCAACTTGATTAAAAAATGGGAAACAGCATTCGATAAGATTAAAACAACACCTGTTCCCGGTATCCTCCTAAGCGAACTCAAACGAACATCGGCAATTATTCGCGATATGCTTAACGTCTCGTTTAATAGTATTAACGTTAACGATGACGGAATATACAACGACATTAAGGAGTACATTGGGACCATTGCACCCGAGAAGGAGAAAATTGTTAAGCTTTACTCGGGGAAAGTACCCATTTTTGAGAACTTTGGAGTTGAAAAACAGATAAAGGGCCTATTTGGTAAAACCGTTTCTTTTAAAAGCGGAGCTTACCTTATTATCGAACACACCGAGGCGCTTCACGTGATTGACGTGAATAGTGGCAATCGGTCTAAAGCCGGAAACGACCAGGAAACAAATGCTCTTGAGGTTAACCTAGCTGCTGCCGAAGAGGTTACTAGGCAGCTTCGGTTAAGGGATATGGGCGGTATCATTGTGGTCGATTTCATTGATATGCACCAAAGCGACAATCGGCAGATGTTGTTCGACCGGGTAAAGGAGCTTATGGCTAGGGACAGAACCAAGCACAACATATTGCCATTGAGCAAGTTTGGATTGATGCAAATTACCAGACAAAGGGTGCGCCCCGAGATGCATGTGCAAACATTGGAAAAATGCCCTACCTGTAAAGGCACCGGCGAGGTGTCGTCAACTATTCTGCTCGATGAGCAGATTGAAAACAAACTCGCCTTTCTAGTAAACGAAAAGGAACTCAAAAACCTGGTTCTTAAAACGCATCCCTACATCGCTGCGTTTCTTACCAAGGGACTTATTAGCAAACGCTATAAATGGGCACGCAAGTATAAATGCACGCTGAAAGTTGTGCCCATTTCATCATACACCTTCTTGGAGTATCATTTTCTTGATCAGCATGACAACGAGATAGAGTTGTAAAACTAACCGATAGGCCGCTGCCAGTTGCAGCGGCCTTTTTTATACAGCCAAATACTAACAGGGTGCTGTTTGCGATTTTAAAATCCTTTAATACTTTTGCTTGAACTTTTAATAACCATTTTTGTTTCGATTTCAAAAGTTAACTATTTAAAGATAAAACCGATGAAGAAATCTCTTTCGATCATTTTTTTAGTGGCCATTTCCTTGGTCTCATATTTTGCCAATGCGCAAGTTGAGGATCCGGTTAGCTGGAAATTCTCGTCAAAGCAAATTGAAGGGCAAAAGTATGAAGTTGTATTTGAGGCTTCTGTTGATATGGGATGGCACCTGTATTCATCTGATCTTCCCGATGGGGGACCAATCCCAACTACCTTCATATTTACCGAAGATGATAGGTTTGACCTAGTAGGGGATATTAAATCATTGGCAAAAGCCAAAGTTGAGTTCGACGAAATTTTTGAAATGGAACTCGCCTATTTTGATGCATATGCTCAGTTTTCGCAAGTGGTTGAGTTGAAGGAGGGACTTTCGGGGGCAAATGTTTCGGGTGAGATTGAATACCAAGTTTGTTACGAGGATAAGTGTATTTTCCTGACAAAAGATTTCTCGCTCCCAGTGGGCGATGCTCCTGTAAAAGCTAAACAAGAGAGTGAAGTGGTTGAGACTGAAACCGCAGATGCACCGAGTGCGGAAGGGAATGATTCATCGCTTATTATCTTCTTTTTTATATCCTTTGCTGCTGGTTTGGCTGGGTTGTTAACACCCTGTGTTTTTCCAATGATACCTATGACGGTTTCGTTCTTTATGAATAAGCAGAAGAATAGGTTTAATGCAATCATGAATGCCCTGGTTTTTGGGATTAGCATTATTGTAATTTACACATCTATTGGGCTTTTGGTTTCACTAACCAGCGTTGGTGCAGGGTTTGCCAACCAGTTAGTTTCGCACTGGGTTCCTAATCTAATTTTCTTTATCCTATTCATGGTTTTTGCCGCTTCGTTCTTCGGTCTCTTCGAGATTATGCTACCCAGTAGCCTATCGACTAAAACCGATAGCAAAGCCGAAAAGGGAGGATTTGTAGGGTCATTCTTTATGGCTCTAACGCTGGTTATAGTTAGCCTTTCATGCGTAGGCCCAATTGTAGGAGCCATACTTGTTGAATCGGCAGCAGGACTAGGACTGAAGCCAATAATTGGTATGTTAGGATTTTCCTTGGCATTTGCCATTCCATTTACACTTTTTGCCATCTTCCCATCATGGCTTAACAAATTACCAAAGTCAGGTGGATGGCTTAACTCCGTTAAGATTGTTCTCGGATTCATTGTACTCGCATTTGGTATGAAGTTCTTGTCTACAATAGATTTAACCTACCACTTGGGAATTCTGGGACGCGAGGTTTACCTTGCCATATGGATTGTGATCTTCGCCATGCTGGGACTTTACCTATTGGGTAAAATTAAGTTTAAGTTTGACTCAAAGGTTGAGCATATTGGATTTTTCCGAATGTTACTTGCCATCGCTTCGTTCTCGTTTGTGGTTTACTTAATTCCCGGAATGTTTGGGGCTCCCCTTTCGGGGCTATCGGGCTTAATTCCACCCAAAACAACACATACCTTCGACTTGGAGCGTATGATTGGTCAGCAACGAGTTGCTAACGTTCAAGATAAATCGACCATTTGTGAAGAGCCAAAATATGCCGATATACTACATCTACCCCATGGGTTGCAGGGTTACTTCGATTACGACCAGGCCTTAGCCTGCGCACGCGAACAGAATAAGCCACTATTTGTCGATTTTGTTGGCCATGCCTGCTCAAACTGCAAAGTGATGGAGCAAAATGTTTGGAGCGATCCACGTGTGCTGCAACGTCTCCAAAACGATTACGTAGTTGTAGCCCTTTATGTTGATGAGCGCACCAAGCTACCCGAGGAGGAGTGGATCACATCATCGGTTGATGGAAAAGTAAAGAAGACTGTTGGCCGAAAGAATGCCGATTTTCAGATATCACGATTTAATGTGAACAGCCAGCCCTACTACGTATTGCTTGGCAATGATGAGAAGCTACTTACCGATCCCTATGGTTTTAATACCAACGTAGATGATTTTGTTAAATTCCTCGACAGGGGCATTGAAAAATTCAAAGCAACCAGCACAATTGAGCAGACTCATTCAATAGAGATAGGAATGGTGAACTAACCACTGCATAATATACTATTTTGAATGGGGTGTCAATTTGTATTGACGCTCCATTTTTTGTTATGTGCCCATGATTAAACTCTTATGCAAAAAAGTGTTCTAACCATTACAACCTAACTTAAATAATCTTACTTGTATGAAAAAGATACTCCTTGTAGCAATTGCAATATCAGCCATGTGGTTGAGTAGTGCAGTTGCCCAGCGCGATCCTGTAGTCAAAAAGATAATCGAAATTGGTAAAACCGACAACCAAACTATGCATCATCTCGATATCCTCTCGAACAGAATTGGGGGGAGACTAATTGGGTCCGATGGTTATGAAACAGCCGTTAAGTGGGCAACACGTAAGTTTGAGGAGTGGGGTATGGAAGTTATCCTCGAAGAGGTGGGGACTCTTCCTGTAGGGTTTAATCGTGGCCCTTGGTTTGGGCGTATGCTTAGCGATAATGGGATGACGCTTCACTTTGCAACGCCATCCTATACGGTTGGAACTAAAGGGGTGCAGACAGGTCATGTTGTGCTCGAACCCAAAACTAGAGCAGAGTTTGAACGAATGAAGGGCAAACTGAATGGAGCCTGGGTGCTTATTTCGGGTAAAAGTTCGGGTTGGCCAATTGATATTTCGGACGAGGCCAACAACAAGCGTGCTGCAATAATTTTGGCCAACGAGGATATTGAGAAGCAGAATAGGGAGATACGACGCGAGAATTGGGCCAATAGGAATACCGATAAACCACAAAAAGAACTTTTACCGCTAACGGAGGAGCCTGCTCTTTTCTACAAGGAGATGGTGGATGCTGGAATCTTAGGTGTTATTCAGTCGGCTTCGAACCCCATTGTTGCGCTTTACGACAGGAAAAATCATATGGATTTTACCTTCGATAATCTACCAAAGGTTCCAGACATCAAGCTTGATGAGCATCAATTTGCTGTGATTGAGCAGATGGCTAAGGAGCGTCAACGTTTTTTCCTTGAGTTCGATATTCGCAACCATTTTCGTCCAGGCCCCATACCTTACCACAACGTAATTGGTGTTATTCCTGGCACTAAATTCCCCAACGAATATGTAATTATGGGCGGCCATCTCGATGCATTTGATGTGGCAACTGGTGGTGTCGACAATGGTTCTGGGGTTACTCCGGCCATGGAAGCAGCGCGCCTAATTATGGAAGCAGGAGGAAAGCCCAAACGCACTATTCTGGTTTGTTTATGGGCAGGTGAGGAGTTTGGCCTATTAGGTTCTAGGTATTGGGTTGAGAATAATGCCGATAAACTGGATAGAGTATCTAATATGTTTAATCGCGATGGTGGGCCTACTGTGGCAACTAGCCTTAGTGTTCCTGCCGCTATGATGGATGATATAAAAAAGGTTTGTGAACCGCTAAATGATATCAACCCCGATTTTCCATTTACAGTTTCCGAAAGGCCACCAATGGATAGGCCCAAAGAAGCTTGGGGAACCGATAGTGGCCCGTTTGCTGTGGCTGGAGTTCCGACCCTAAGCTTTGGTACATCAGACCCCAAGGGTTACGATTTTAACTACCGAGAGATTTGGCACACCGAGCGCGATTTATACAATATGAGTATACCCGAGTACCAGGAACATACTTCCATTGTAACGGCCATAGTGGTGTATGGAATAGCCAATCTTGATCACTTGCTTTCGCGTGAGGGTTACTGGAAAGAGGAGGCAGAGAAACTAGAGAAATCGGGTAGAAAAAGACGATAAAGAGAAATAATAAAGAATGGCCGATGATTAAAAGCATCCGCCATTCTTTATTTTAGTCTTTTATATATCACTGCCGATCGTAATCCCATTGCTGCAACTACGGGTAACATCGGCAGGGGTAAGGTTTGAGGTAGCACAAACCAAAGTGCTAGCAGCATGATCATTAGTATAGTGTTTAGCCCAAAATAGTACTTTAGTGCTTTGCTGTACCTACTGGAGGTAAGCACTAATGCCACTATTAAGTGTAAAGGGTGCGCCCAAAAAAGATTGTAGTTATTTGCCATTACCGTATGATCTGAACCAAACCATTGAAATGCGATAACAATACCCAGCAACCCAATTAGCCCAAAAAGAATCCTGTCGAACCACCAAAGTTGACGTTGTTTTTTTAAGTTGATATACGAAACAAGAACTGCAAATAGCAAGACAAGAATAAAAGTGAAAAGTGGCCCATTCCTAAATTTACTTTTCCCAATTTCATTGCCTTTGAGTAGCATCGTAGGTTCTTGCATTAGGGAAACAATATCATCGTCCATATTCTTAATGCCAGAATGCATAAAGGCTGTCATCATATGTTCGGGTAAAAACATCTGCTCCCACGGACGCGCTTTTCTATCGGCAGAAACACCAAGCAGCAAATTAATTCCCAATTTGGCCCAAGGTTTCTCTTCCACATTGGGCATCAGCAAATCCCTAAAACTTTTGTCTTCGTCAAGCGATCTGTAATCGAAAGTAATATCTCGGGGGATTGATTCTACAAAAATATCGCGGATGCGTGTAGCGCAGTTATCGAAAAGGAAATCGTATAGGTAATACCTGTTCTCGGGCAGATAGTTGACCTTAAGCGAATCGAGAAGTTTTTGCTTTTCGTACTGTTTTAGATTCAGTACCTGCTCGTAAATATATCTCCCCTCGAAAATGTATGATCGCTCAAAGTTTTTATAAGTCGAAACCGAAAGTATGTAGTTAAGTTTACCTTTCACAAAGTTTGGGTAAAATTTTGGATCGGAAAAATCGAATGTTCCATAGTTAAACACCCAGTCAACACCCACTTGAGGATCGGCTACCCTTATGGCGCTATGCCCAAATATTGAGTACAACTCCTCACCTTGCGAGCATGTTAGTAGGCTTACCTTTGCATTATCGGTTAGCACCACATCGGGCAGCTGGGCAAAAACAGTTGACGAGGCTAGCGTAGTTGCAAAAAGAATCAAGCCCAAAAAGAATCTGCGAAGAAAAATCTGCATTGTGATAAGAATTTATCTGTAATAAATAATGTGGCGTAAAGTTAATCGTAATTGTAATTTTCGCCTCGGCCTTTAGCTAAAGATTTGTTATTTTCGCATTAAAAGTATGACGATATGAGAACACAAGGTGTATGCATTGGAGGCGAATTCCGTAATTTGACCGACACTATTGAGGTGAAAAGTCCTTTTGATGGACAATTAGTGGGCATATGCTCAATAGCTGGAGCAAGCGAATTGGAGGAGGCCATAAAGATGGCGCAGGCATGTCAAAAGGAAATGGCTAACATGCCATCGTACCAACGATATGAAATTTTAAACGGTATAGCAACTGGCTTGGAGCGCGAGCGCAACGATTTAGCCAAACTGTTGGCTCTTGAAGCCGGAAAGCCATTAAGATATTCTCTTGGCGAGGTCGATAGGGCCATACAAACCTATAGAATTGCTGCAGAGGAATGCAAGAGGCTTCCTGCCGAGTATATTAAGCTCGATTGGACTCCTGCTGGTAAAGGGAAAGAAGGCCTTGTAAAGTATTTTCCGGTGGGCATAGTAGCCGGAATTTCTCCGTTTAACTTTCCACTCAACCTAACATCACATAAAATTGCCCCTGCCATAGCAGCCGGATGTCCAATTATTCTTAAGCCAGCACGAAGCACTCCGCTATCGGCTTTAGCTTTGGCACGGATTGCTTATCAAACATCGTTGCCCAAAGGCGCACTGAGTATTTTGCCAATGGATAGAACCTCCGGTAACCAGCTGGTTACCGATCCTCGCTTCGGTTTGCTAACCTTCACCGGTTCGCCCCAAGTTGGTTGGAAGATGAAGGAGAAGGCAGGTAAGAAAAAAGTTGTGCTTGAACTGGGAGGCAATGCGGGCGTAATTGTTACCGAGTCTGCAAATACAGAAACGGCTATAACCAAATGCCTGTCTGGTGCATTTGCATATTCTGGCCAGGTATGTATCCACACACAACGTATCTATGTTCATGAATCGATCTTTGATTCATTTATCGAAGGTTTAGCCACCAAGGCCAGTAAGCTGATTGTTGGCGATCCTTTAGATCCTGAAACAGATATCTCGTCGATGATTGATAAGGAAAACACTAAGCGGGTTCAAGAGTGGGTTGATGAGGCAATTGCTGGTGGGGCAAGGCTTATTGCTGGCGGAAGAGTAGAGGATGGTGTATTTTTACCAACGATTCTTACAAACACCCTTCCTGCAATGAAAGTTTGCGCCCAGGAAGTATTTGGTCCGGTTGTAATTGTAGAGCCATACCATGAATTACCTGCAGCCATTGCGGCAATCAACAATTCTCCATTTGGTTTGCAGGCTGGGGTATTTACCAACAGGATTGACGAGGAAAATCAGGTGTTTAACGAGTTGCAGGTTGGTGGGGTTGTTATTAATGATGTGCCCACATTTAGGGTCGATCATATGCCATATGGTGGTGTAAAAGATTCTGGTTTAGGGCGCGAGGGGGTTAAGTATGCTATCCATGATATGATGGAGCCCCGAATACTTGTAAGAGGCCAATAAATATTTTCAAATTTACTTATGATTGGCAACCTATAAGTAACTGATAGTTAAATTGCTTATCATGCTTTAATCTCGGCCTAATTCTTGTTTGTAAAGCAAGAATTATGTATTGTTTATTTATCTTTGTGCGATTTTTTTATACATAGCTTGTTGCAAATAGATGATTTTAACGCTTCTAATCAAAGGAATAATTGTTGGCCTATTGGCATCAATCCCTTTGGGTCCCATTGGGATTATATGTATTCAACGTACTATTAACAAGGGGAAACTTAGCGGATTTCTGAGCGGGATGGGTGCAGCTAGTGCCGATACAATTTTTGCTGCCATAGCTGGATTTAGCCTCTCTTTTATAATTAGTTTTATTGAGGAAAGGCAAATTATTTTTCAGGCCATTGGCGGAATAATTGTTTTTGGTTTGGGAATAAAAATATTCTATACCAATCCTGTTCGTCAACTTAGGAGGCATAAACGTAAGCAGAAAAATCTTTTGGAAGACTACTTGTCGGTTTTGCTAGTTACCATCACAAATCCTTTAGCCGTATTTCTGTTCATAGCACTGTTTGCTTCGCTAGGTGTAGTGGTAGAGGGCCCCAACATTACCCTTTCTCTTGTTGCTACCAGTGGCGTTTTCCTTGGAGCTCTTCTGTGGTGGTATATCCTCACAACATTAGTCGATACTTTTCGAAATAAGTTTAGGCTCAAACAGCTTTGGTGGATCAATAAACTTTCGGGTGCAGTTATTTTTTCTTTAGGTGCAATAGCAATTTTTGGGCTTTTACGTTTGTTCTGGGAGTAGTTTCAATAACTTTTTATCCTTATATTCGTTAATGCAAATTGAATAGTTGTATCATTGGTGTGTTTTACAATAATTATTGATGGTATTTGTTTTATCACAATTTGATAATAAAATAAGTCAAGCGTAAAACTCCAATATCATTACATCCTAGAATGAAAATTTTTCAATTACAAATGGCATAATAATTGAATGTTCTACTTCTAATCTATTTTGATAAAATTACTAACCACTAATACTAAAACCATGAAAACAACATCTTCAAAACTATTTATTATGCTAGGGATCTTTGCAATGTTTGCAATGACCTCTTGCGAAGGATTTGCCCCAACAATTAAGGTGCCTTTTGAAAGCAAAACCGAATTCAACCTAGCCCCACAAACTGCAAAGATAGCCAATGCAGATAAGGCCACCGTACTATTGCATGAGTGGAGTTTTAATCAGGATCTAAACACTCTTATTGAGGAGTACGGGGGAAATGCTGAAAAGATCAAAGAAAGCAACATCAAGACCGTAACCCTTACTTTGAAAAGCAAAGATGGGATAGACCTAAGCAGCATTTTTAACTCACTTCAACTAAAGGTAGACAACATCCCTGCTGTTGAGGAGGAGCTTGTAGCAGAGTCGGATGTGATAACTGAGAATAGCATTACATTTAATCTGGTTAAAGGTGATATCTTTAACTATACATCTGGGGAGAATGGTTTTACATTCTTGCTATATGGCGATGTGAATTGGGACTATGTAATAACCGCTATGGATTTTGAAATCTTAGTTGAATCTGAACTCGTTGTAGAACTCCTTTAGGATATTTAAAGCTATAGTAAAATGGGCTGCCAATCCGGTAGCCCATTTCTTTTACATAGCGTTAAGTTATTTCCATGACCTCAGCATGGTGTTTGGTTGGCAGGTTTCTAACTTTTAATCGAGGGGTAATTAATAGCAAAGTAGTGCATCTTGTTTATGAGTAAATGCCTCAAATTATTTGCATGCGTATGCTAATCAAACGCCTAACAAATTTTGCATATTATTAGTTTAACGAGAGTTCGACATAAGAAATAATCATGTATCTCCTTTAAAAATAAGCGAATAAGGGTGATAATTGTGATTATTATTTTTATTACTAAGGTTATTTGAGTTTATACTAAGGTTTCTTGTAGTTCATAAACCTTATTTTGGTTTTTTAAACCTTAGTAAAACAGAGCGAAGCCAAAGATATCCAACCTTATTACCTTATTTTGTGGAGTCTTATATCAACGCGTTATATCTAACTCACGTTAGTTTATACTCTGCTATCCTACTGTTACTTTGTTATATTGCTTTTTAAAATTACTTAAATGCTGCCCGCAGCAGATGGTGACACACCTGTCTGCTCTCAAAAGAAAAGCATAAAGAGGTCGCAAAACCCTCAAAGGGTGCTTCATTATTTTTGGATTTCAGAGGTGAAAAAAGTATTCGATTCTGTTTGCAGTGTATGGTAGCTTGGCGTAATTTGCAGGTGTGAAATAAATAAAACAAAAAGAGAGCAACCCATATTATGGTTGCTCTCTTTGGTCAAGTAATAGAATTCTCTAAAAGAATTTTGAGCGCTTATCAATTATGTTAGCATTCTCTTTTACGGCTTCATATGCCTCACGTGCTGATCGCGATTGGTAAAGGTTAAGCATTCGCATAGCCTCAGCGTCTTTGTCCACCTCTTCCACGTTGATGGCATTAACAGTAATGGCAAAAACACCAGCATTGCCAGCAATTGGTCCGACTACTTCGCCTTCGGGCGATTGTACCCCAGCAGCAATAACAGCAGGTTCGAATCCAACTGTAGGTAGTGAGAAAGATGAGAAGGTGATTCCGGGAGCTTCCTGAACCTGTTGCGACAGTTCGGATGCTAAGGTGTTAATGTCGTTGGCGTTAGCCAGTATTGAGTTGAATTTCTCTTTTAGCACTTCAGCTTTTTTCTGCTGTGTAAGTTCGGCTCTAATATCTTGTTCAACCTGAGCAAGAGGGGCAACACCCGCTTCGCGAACCGCTTTTAGAGTTGCAACTACAAAATTATCGCCAAATTCAAATACCGGAGAAACAGCGTTAACATCTTCTCTGTATGCCCAGCGAACCATCTCCCTAGGATTCTCTAACCCTGCTACACGGCGGTCAAGTTCTCTTAGGTTTGAGGCGAGTCTTTTGCTTAGTTTTAACTCCTGTGCGGCAGCAGTAAACTCCTCATATGAATTATTTAACCCAGCAAATTCGCTAGCTTTTTGGTATATAGCCTGATAAGTTTTTGAACTGGGAATTACATTCCGCTCAAGTATTGCAACTTGCACTTTCTTTGTAAGTTTACCAAGTTCCTGTATTTCTATGATATGGAATCCAAACTGACTTTCAACAAGAACGATATCGCCTTTCTTCCCGTTGAAGCAGGCATCGTTGAAAGGTTTTACCATTGCACCCTCGGGGAACCAACCCAAGTCACCGCCTTGTGCTGCCGATCCGGGATCGTCAGAGAAATCTTTAGCGATTTGAGCAAAGCTATTTCTTCTACGCTTAACAACGTCTAAAAGGCTGTCGGCCTTTTGTTTAACTGCATTTAACTCACCCTGCGACTGAACATTGTTGCTAAGCAGGATGTGACGAGCCTTAACCGAATCGGGCAAAAAGTTGATTGAAACTAGGTTTGCCATAAGGTACGATTCGCCATCGAAAATTGGATCATGAAAATCGCCCACTTTTGAGTTGAAGGCCCATTGATCCAACTCCTCATTGCTTATTTCTCCCTGCTTATAGTACTTGTCGTTAAAAGGAGTATCTGAATTCAGCTTGGTAAATTGAACTGGGTCAGCTGCAGATTTAAAATCTTCTTTGATTTGGTTAATCCACTCCTCGGCCAGTTTGTAATCTTCTTGCGAAGGGGTGATGGGGAATACCACATACTCCACATCCCTTGAAGCCTCCTGTTGGAATTTGTTTTTATTTTCCTTGTAAAACTTGCTAACCTCGGACGAAGAAATAGTGATAAGTGAGTCGGCAACAGAGGCATAACGTTCTAGCACAAAAGCCATATCAACGCGAGCACTCCTGTTGTTTGCCGATTTCTCTGCGTGAAAGTCGGTAACGTATAACCCTTTTCTAATAAGGTTGTTGTACTTTGTAAACAGCCTATCCTTTACGATGATATCTTCAAGATAAAGCCAAATAGCTCGTTGAAAACCCGAAGGGTCGGCATCAAGATTCCTGAGGAACTGATCAACCATAGCCGGATCAACCTCACCGGTTTGTGGGTTTCCAAATTCTTGTCTGATAATTGGGTGTAGGTTGCGTCCCTGAACCATATCGAAAAGTTCGTCGGATGAAACAGCAATACCTAAATTTTTGTAGTTTGAGCTAAGAACATATTCTTGTACCAGCTGATTCCATACCTCCTCGCGGATGTTCTCCATAGTTTGCTCGTCAAGAGCATTTACCCTTCTCGAGATCTTGTTTAGCTCAGCAATGTGATCAACACGTTCCTGATAGTTTTGGTATGGGATAGACTTCCCTGCAATTTCCGCGATTTCAAATTGATTTCGGGAGAAAAGTGATCCGCCCGATCCGAAAAGATCGCCTAGAATAAATGCCAGAAGGGCAAGTCCAATTACAACTGCAACAAGCGTACCAGCGCGATTCCTGAGTTTCTCTAGTGTAGCCATTTAATGTTAATATTAGTTCAAGATTTGCCTAAATTTTAAGGCTACGAATATAGCTATTTTAGCGTATTGCATAAAGAGTTAGCCAACTTTTTCGGGGATTATTTCGAAAAAAGAAGGAGTAGGCGGCTAATCGTTAACCGGAATGGTGAGATGTATGAGGTCAATACGGGTTCTATCCATTTTGGCCACCTTAATGCTGAACCCTTCAATCTCTATCTCCTCCTGTGTTTTGGGTATGCTTTGGTACTTTGATATTACAAAACCGGCTAGCGTGTCGTACTCGTCCGATTCGGGTATGTGAAATCGATACTTCTCATTCAGGTAACTAACCTCGAGCCTACCCGAGAATATGAATTCGGTGCTGCTGACCTGCTTTTCAACAAATTCGCTCGAGTCGTGCTCGTCGTCAATCTCGCCAAAAATTTCTTCAATAATATCTTCAATGGTTACTAGTCCAGCGGTTCCACCAAACTCGTCAACCACTATGGCTATGCTCTTTTGCTCTTTGATAAACGAGGCTAAAAGCTTATGAGCAAGCATTGTTTCAGGCACAAAGTCGAGCTTTAGTAACTTCGATTTTATGCTTTGGGGTTTTTTAAAAAGATCTTTTGAGTTAACGTACCCAATGATGTTGTCGATGCTCCCATCGTACACCGGTAGGCGTGAGTAGTTCGAGTCAATAAACATTTCGGTAAGTTCGGGAATAGTGCTGTGAACCTCAATCGCTTCGATATCGGGTCGGGGAATCATACAATCTCTTAGCTTAACCTCGGTAAAATCAAGTGCATTCTGAAACATCTTTATGTTGTGCTCATGCTCAGAACCGGTGCCTTCCGATGGTTTTCCCTCGCCCATAAAATGGTCAAGGTCAATTTTTCCAAAAATTCTGCGCTCTTCACCTGTTTTCACGTCGAATCGAAATATCCTTTTGATTATGCCCAGTGAAACCCAAGTAGATAATTTGCTGACTGGGTAAAAAACGATGTAAAACAGAAGGATAGGCAGGGCAAAGAAGTTTAGAAAGGCGTTTGGGTGTGCTCGAAAAACCGATTTGGGTAGAAATTCGGCGGTAATTAGTATCAGTAGGGTTGAGAGTATGGTTTGCGTAAGCAGAACCCACATATCGCCGTAAATATAACTACTTATTAGAGGTTCAAGCACTTGAGCCATTCCAATTCCGTAAACAACCAGGGCGATATTGTTGCCTACAAGCATTGTGGCAATGTACTGGCTGGGATCCCGTGTGAATACCTCAACAATTCTTGAGGCAAATGTGCCCTGCTTTCTATCGAGCTCAATCCTAAGCTTGTTAGCGGAAACAAACGCTATCTCCATTCCGGAGAAAAGGGCAGAGAAAAGTATTGATAAACCAATTATAACCGGGTTATAATCCATTTAATCGTTAGCTAATATTTTTTGATTCGTTTGATTTGCGACGAAACCTTCGAAGGAGGTACATAAGAAGAGCTACTCCGGTTAGGATAAAATACATATAGCTGTTGCTGAAACCAATTTTCATTGTTGCATGAATTGCCATTACAAGGCAAACTGCGGCTAGTATTAGCCAAATGTATTCTAGGATTTTTGGTAATGAATTCATCTTTGCTGGAATTTTCGTTATAAAGATAAAGATTTTTTGCTGAAATCAAGTGTAAATGATTTACTCCTCTTCATCCAAATAGATGCTTCCTGATATTTTGCGGATTACCCAGTTATCAAAATTCTCATCGGAGTCAAATCCTTCTCCAAAAATAATATCATCTTCGGAGGTGATTTTAACCATATCTTCGGAGTAAATCTTTTTGCTTTTTTGATCCCAGTATAGCTGCTCGGTGTTAAGGATTTGGCCAATACGGTTTTGTGCAACTACATCGTAACGGGCAATCCATAACTCCTTCTTTTCATAAAAAATTGCGTAGTTTGCAGTAATTGTCGATTCAATCTTGAGCGAGTCATCGTAGTTAAAAACGGTTATCCCCTTTGGGAACTCATAGTAGGGTTCCTCAGCATGCTGAAAATATTCGGTTTCGGGAGCCTCTACAAGGATCCGAGGATTTCCATTTTCGGTATAAAGTATTTCAAATTTCTTGGCCGTTAAGCTAGGAACCTGTTCGCGTTCGGCCAGCAGGTTTACCATTTCGATATCGGTTTTGCACGATACAAGCAAAATAGTCCCTACCAAAGTAGGGACTATAAATCTGAAAATTTTATGTATGTACACCTTTTTCAATTCAGTTGTTCAGATGTATTACGGGCGTGGTCTAATGGTTGTTCTCTCGTTAATCCAGCAACCCACGGTATAGCTCTCGTTTGGTGTTAGATCTTGAAAGAAGATATCGTTCTGTGCAGGGAAATATTGAGAATAAACCTCAATTAATCTGTTACAATCCGAGGCCACCGTTGAGTCAACCTGTTTTGCTTTGATAAACTTATCAACAGCTGCCCAGTACACGGTTTTCTTCTGAAAATCGTCGCTAAAGCAACTCTTCTCATCGGCGTAGATATTGCCAATTAGGATATAAGCATGACCATTATTAGGAAGAAGATCAATTGCCTCTTGGGCTAGCGAGCGGGCCTGTTGAGGATTTCCAAATTCGTTGAAAACCATACCAGCATATTCAACTAAAAACCTTGATTTTTGACCGGCATCTTCTTCCAGCGCTATGGCTTGTTTGTAGTACTTCTCACTTTCTTTAAAATCTTTTTTAGCTAGATTCACTCGAGCCAATTCATATGCTCGGCTTGATGTGGGCTCTAGGGCATAAAGGGCTTTGGCTGTTTTAACGTAAAAGTCGGTCTGCTCGCAACGGTTGGCCGATAAAAGATTGTGTACATTTTTAACAAGATCGATATCGTTGGGATTATTATCAATTCTTATCTCAAAAATGTTCTGAAGGCTTTCGCAGTCAGCAACGTTTGCATTTGAGAAGATAGCATCAACGTTTTCCTTAACTTGAATGAGCCTTCCATCATCAGGATTTGTTGCTACCTGTACATCAAGGTAATCGGCAATAAGCGCATAGGTTTCAATTACATTCTCGGCAGTTAATTTATTGTTATCGTACATTGACTTGGTTAGCACCATATAGGTGTACAATACGGGTGAACTTGAGCCATCGCCTTCAAGTTTAATCGATTCCTTAAGATATTCGTAGGCTTGTTCGTAACTATCAGAATCCATACTAACCAGATCCATTCCTTTTTGTCCAAGCAGGGTACCCTTATCGCCAAAATGCTCAATTCTCATATCGTAAAGCATCATCAGCGAGTCAACCAGTTCTTTCCTGCGAGCAGGTGTAGTGGCTTGGCTATGCCAAGTTTTAATCATTCTTACACCGCGGATGTAAGTGTTTTTGCTAGCGGCAGGGCAAAGTTCAAGCACTTTTTGCCAGTAAGGCTTTGCCATATCGTAGTTGCGCTGGTCGTAGTGCCCACCGTATAGTGAAATGTTCATAACACAATTCTTGCGAGATTCTTCATCAGCACCATACTTGGGATCGTTAAGGTATGCTTGAGCTATGGAGCTTACAGCGAAGAAAAGCACGAATGCTGGCAGTAGGCTAAGTTTTAGAATCGTTTTCATTGTTGTTTATTTTAATGATTAACTTATTATTAGTCGTACTTGCGTTTAACAAACCAAAAATCGTAGAAGGTAAATCCGATATTCACAATTCCGTATGTTTCCCTGATAAGGTTGTCTGAAAGTGTTCCCTTGCGACCAAATTCTGTGGAAATATTAAAAGTTGTATTACTCCTACGGAATGGTAAACCTACTCCAAAAGTTATGCCATAATCATTTATTTGATTTTCACGGAGTTGTAGATAGGTGTTGCTGTAGTAAAATCCTGCTCTATACGAAATGCGCTTAAGGTACGATCTTAAATCGGTAGGGTTTGGTGTGTACTGTATACCAACTCTTAAGGTTTGGCTTTTTGTAAGCGAGTCGTTAACATTTAAAAATTTGGCCTGGGTCCAATCTTGTGTTGTGTAATCTGCTCCTATCAAAAATATGTTTTTGTATCCAAAAGAAAATCCACCTGAGAAATTTTTGGGAAAATCTATTGTCCCTTTTTCATTCTCGTAGTATTGAATTGTATCGTTGATTGTTGGATTTGAAATAAATGATACTTGGCGAGCATTCAAAGCCGTTTCGTTGTCGAGCGTTGCCCCCAGCACAAACTTATACTCCTTTTCTGCTCCAAGGCTAAAGGCATATTGTGCTCCAAAACTAAAAGCGATATCCCTAACCACTATACTATTTAAGCGGCGCGTATTGTTGTATGGGGTATAATTGGGGAATACTATTTCAGTTGAGTGCTCAATGGCTCCAAAAAAGTACGACATATTGGCTCCCACTGAGAAACCTTTGAAAGGTTCTAGCGAAAGACCTAAGTACGATTGGGTGATACCTCCTTTGCCATCGTAGTAATACTTTATTGGGCCAATGGTGCTCAAAAGGTAGGGATCCATCTCAATATCTTTAATTCGGTAACCAACATTGCTAAAGGGTTGAATCCCTAAGCTAGCCCCCATCCATTTGGCAAGGGGAAATTGAATGGCTAGATGATGGAGATTACCCCCAGAATTAAAGTGCGACTGACTATTTGTGCGGTAGTCAACTCCCTGAGCCTCTATCCCAAAATCGAAAATAAACGACATGGTGTCCTGTGCTGAGTAAGAAGCTGGGTTGAGGAAGTTTATGGTTTTGCCGCTGCGAAGCCCTTGGGATATTCCGCCTAAAGCTTTATTGTTAGCATAACCCCTATTGCGAATTTCACCAATTCCAAATCGTGAATAGGGTGAATAGGTTGTAATGCTTTGTGAGTAAACGGTAAAGGCTGTAGATATTAATGTTGCTAGAAGCAGCAGCTTGCTATAGGTTCTCATTATAGTTTAGAATTCTGTTAAGACCAAAAAGCACTAAATTAGGATGCACAAAGATGCTATTTTTTAACTTTTTATCAAAGAAAAATGAACTCCCTCCTGTAAAAACAACTATTATCGGCGAATATTGCGCCTTAACACTATCGATATAACCATCAACCTCGCCTAGTATACCATTTAAAACTCCCGAAAGTATTGATGTTTCGGTAGTATCTCCAAGTAAGGGAAAGGTTGTGTTAAAAGATACTAAAGGTAGCTTGGCAGTGAATTGATTTAATGCTTTAAACCGCATATCTATACCTGGGGAGATAGCCCCGCCCAAGTAGTTCCCATCAGCGGTAACCAAATCGTAAGTAATTGCTGTTCCACAATCGATAGACAGCACATTGCTACCGGGATAAAGGTCGTTTGCACCAACAGCTACGGCTAGCCTGTCGGCACCCAGTGTCGAGGGTGTTTTATAACAGTTGCTAATGGGCAATTGAGTTGTGTGAGAGAAAAAAAGTAGAGGTAGCTTTTGTGAAATAAATTCTGCAATGTATGCAGGAAATTCCCCAACTGCTGATACAATGGCTCGGCTGATATCTTGTTTGCTCAACAGGTCCCCAATAAGCCCTTTGTCCAGCTTGGGTGTTCTCGATAAGTGAATGAGTTCGTTATTGTTGAATACAGCAAGTTTCACCAATGTGTTGCCCACATCGATGATTAGATTGTTGCTGGAATTTATGTTTGGCTTGCTGCTCATTTAGTATTCGAATATAGCAATTTACTGCTTTAAACTTTCATCCAGGCTTTTTAGCAACTCCAGGGCAAGGCTTGTGCTTTTTATTCCCTTGGCCACTACTGAGAGTTTCTCGCGCTGCTCTTTCATCTGGAATATCTTCGGATTATGCTGAATGTATCCAATAATTCCAGCAAATATAGGTGATCGGTAGAATGGGGAGAGCTGGTTGGAGATAAAAAAGCCCACAAAGGTCTCGTTTTTAAGAATAACTTTTTCCATACCAAGCGATTGAGCTATCCATCGAATTCGAACAACGTTTAGCAGTTCAGCCACCTGTTTGGGAGGGTGGCCAAAGCGATCAGTTAATTTGTTCTCAAAATTTTCCAGTTCGGCTGGTTCTCCAATCGAGTCGAGGTCTTTGTATAATCGCATCCTCTCGGGAATGCTTCCTACATACCAATCGGGGATAAGAAGTTCCATATCGGTCTCAACATGGCAATCGGTTTTGGTGGCTTGCCATACTGGTGCTTTGTTCTCATTCAATGTTTTATCATCAGCAAAAACCTGACTGAACTCTTCCTCTTTAAGCTCCTGCATTGCCTCGTCGAGAATTTTGTGATAGGTTTCAAAACCAATATCGGCAATAAAACCACTTTGCTCGGCACCAAGCATGTTTCCCGCTCCCCTTATATCTAGGTCTTGCATTGCAATGCTAAAGCCGCTACCCAGTTCGGAGAACTCTTCGATGGCTTTTAACCGCCTTCTTGCCTCGGGTGTTAATCCCTCCAGGGGAGGGGCGAGGAGGTAGCAAAAAGCTTTTTTATTGGAGCGACCCACCCTACCACGGAGCTGATGCAGATCGCTGAGCCCAAACATATGGGCGTTATTTACTATTATGGTATTTGCGTTGGGGATATCGAGTCCAGATTCGATGATGGTGGTGGAGATAAGCACATCGTAATCGCCCGAAATGAAGTCGAGCATTGTTTTTTCGAGCTGCTTGGGTTCCATTTGGCCATGGGCCACAATTGAAGTTACGTTGCTACAAATCTTCGAGATCATCTGTTGAACCTCTCCAATATTTTGCACCCTATTATGTACAAAAAATACCTGCCCCCCCCGGCTTACCTCGTACTCAATGGCTTCTTTTAGTATTTCTGTATTAAAAGTATGCAGCTCAGTGGCAATGGGATGCCGGTTAGGTGGTGGAGTGTTGATTATTGAAAGATCTCTGGCACCCATCAAAGAGAACTGTAACGTTCTGGGTATTGGCGTGGCTGTGAGGGTAAGCGTGTCAACATTTACCCTTAGCTTTTTAAGCTTTTCCTTAGCAGCTACGCCAAATTTTTGCTCCTCATCAATAACTATAAGGCCTAAATCTTTGAACCGGATTGTGCTGTTGAGCAATGCGTGTGTTCCAATGATAATGTCAATTTTTCCCTCGGCCAGATTTTTTAGGATCTCCTTTTGAGCCTTTGGGGTTTTCATTCGGCTAATGAACTCTACTTTGCTGGGGAAGTTGGCCAATCGCTGGCTAAATGTTTGGTAGTGCTGTAGGGCAAGAATGGTTGTGGGAACCAAAACTGCTACCTGTTTGCTGTCGGCAACTGCCTTAAATGCCGCGCGAACAGCTATTTCTGTTTTGCCAAAGCCCACATCTCCACAAACTAACCTATCCATTGGGATATTGTTTTGCATATCCTCTTTTACAGCCAGTGTGGCTTTTTCCTGATCGGGTGTGTCTTCGAAAAAGAACGATGCCTCCAGCTCCTCCTGTAGGTAGCTGTCGGGCGAATAAGCAAAACCCTTCTCGGCTTTTCGCTGAGCGTAAAGCGCAATAAGTTCCTTGGCAATATCCTTAACCTTACGCTTGGTGGTTTGTTTCAATTTTTGCCATGCACCAGATCCCAGTTTATAGAGTTTGGGCAATTCCGAATCTTTACCCCTAAATTTCGATATGCGATGCAGGTTGTGAATGTTCACCAGTAGAGTATCGCCATCTTTGTAAGTAAGCCTGACAGCCTCCTGAACCTTTCCGTTTACGTTCGATTTTACCAAGCCGCCAAAAATTCCGATTCCATGGTCAACATGCACTACATAATCGCCTGGTTTAAGGCTAAGTAGTTCCTGCATCGAAAGGCTATCGCGCT
>DDWD01000217.1 GCA_002345825.1 Bacteroidales bacterium UBA2295 | reverse complement strand
AAAAAAAAATGTGACAAATATTGCGCTAATAGCAATAAAAAACCATAGGCTTATTAGCTTGCTATCTTTTTCCAGCCGTGTTTTCGTAAAGATACAATTATTATTCTAATTCCCAAGGCTGCAACCACAAACAATACAGCAGCATACAGGTATTCTCCCAGTAGCAGTTTGCCCGTTCCAAATAGGAATGATAGCACTGTGGCGCATCCTCCGAACCATGAATACCACAGATACTTAAACCCTGAGTCGCCAACAACATCGGGAAGTTGTTCAGCAATTGGTCTCCAGCCAACGCCCCCCGGATGAACGCGTCTGTAAAACGATAGTAGGGTTTGGTTGTTGGTTGCAGGTGTGAAATACGTTACCAAAAGCCATATAACCGTTGATGTAAATACGGTGATTAGTAGTATGGGTTCAAATTCAAGGTTAGTATATAGCTTTAGCCAGGGGTATACCAGAAATGGAGCGAGCATGGCCGATATTTCCGACCAAGCATTTATCCGCCACCAGAACCATCTAAGTATTAAAACCAGTCCAATACCTCCGCTACAAGCTAATATAAACCGCCAAGCATCGCTAATTTTCGAGAACTGTGTGGCTGCTATCAGGGAGAAAATCATCAGCACAAAGGTTGTGATTCGCGACATCTTAACGTAGTATTTCTCTGTTGCATTGGGCTTAACAAATGGTTTGATAAAGTCATTAACAATGTACGATGTCCCCCATACTATCTGCGAAGCTATGGTTGACATAAAGGCTGCAAGGAATGCCGCCATAAGTAATCCTAGCCATCCAGTGGGCATTACATCCTTAATAACCATTACGTAAGTAGCCCCCTTGTCCGTTGCATCGGGGTATAGTACCAGGGTGGCCAGAGCAACCAAAATCCAGGGCCAGGGCCTAATGGCTATGTGTGCAATTTGAAACCATAGGGTTGCCATGAGCGAGTGTTTCTCATCCTTAGCCGACATCATGCGCTGGGCTACGTAACCTCCACCACCGGGTTCGGCACCTGGGTACCAGCTTGCCCACCATTGCACTCCGAGGTATGTTATAAAAGCCGTTAGGCTAAGGGTTAGCATTTGTGTGCCCGATGATTCGCTTTTGCTGCTTACCGCTGGAAAGAAGGAGAAAACCGAATCGGGTAGTTGGGCTTTTAATCCCGATATACCTCCCACGCTGGGATGCCTAAGGGCAAATATTGCCAGTACAATACAACCTAACATGGCAATGATGAACTGAAAACTATCGGTTAGGCTAACTCCCCATAAGCCCGAGAGGGCAGAGTAGAACGATACAAAAAGAAGCAGCATTCCCACTAGCAGCAGATGCGATGAGAACTCAATGCCAAGCATATTGAAGCTGCTGTATCCAAAGAATGCGAGTTCTGGAAACATCACAGTGAGAATTTTTACCATAGCCAGATTTACCCAGGCCAGCACAACAACATTCATTATTACGCCAATATAAATGGCTCTAAATCCGCGTAAGAATCGCGATGAACCACCCGAATACCTGATGCTAACCAGCTCGCAGTCGGTGAGTATTCCTGAGCGTCGCCAGAGCCTTGCGAAAAAGAAAACCGTAAGCATTCCGCCAAACATCATATTCCACCAGAGCCAGTTGCCGGCAATGCCGCTTTCGGCTACTAGTTCGGTAATGGCCAGCGGCGTGTCGGCAGCAAATGTGGTAGCCACCATGCTGGTTCCCGCTATGTACCATGGCAAATTGCGACCGCTCAAAAAGAAATCGCTAGTGCTTCGGCTAGCACGCTTGTGCATATAAAAACCAATGGCCAAACTGATTGAAAAGAATATGGCAATGATTATCCAATCGAGAGTTAACATATTATAGTGGGTGGTTGGTTAGGTTGTTGCTAATTATGTGCTGAAAGTAGTAACTTATAGAATAATTTCAAAAGATGTTATGCAATTGTTCTGCAAACAAACTCACAAAATCTTTTATACTTTTGCAGTGAAATTTTCTAACCGCACCTTAATTCCAAACAATTGACCTCAACTATATCATATAAAAGGATTTGGGCAATAGCCTATCCAATTATTATTGGTAGTATAGCCCAAAACATTATTAATGTTACCGATACGGCTTTCATAGGACGATTGGGCGAGGTAGCCCTGGGTGGTGGAGCCATTGGCGGCCTTTTTTACATGGCGCTCATTATGTTTGGGTGGGGTTTTGGTATTGGAACCCAAATTGTTGTGGCTCGTCGATTTGGCGAGGGGGCTTATCGGCCAATAGGTAGAACCATTGAGCATGGTTACTTCTTTCAGCTTTTGCTGGCTATTTTAATATTCTCAATTGTAAAACTCTTTGGTAATCAATTGTTAAGCGCCATTGTGGAGTCGGAAGCAGTGATGCAAACCAGCCACGATTTCATAAGGTTTAGGATTTGGGGAATTTTCTTTGCGCATACAAACTTTATATTTAGGGCATTTTACGTAGGTATAGGCCAAACTCGTGTAATTACGCTTACTACGCTAGTTATGGTGAGTGTGAATGTGTTTCTAGATTATGCCCTAATTTTTGGGAATTTTGGTTTTCCCGAAATGGGTGTTTCGGGTGCTGCATTGGCATCTGTTATAGCAGAAATTACCTGTTCTTTTGCTTTTGTAGCATACACCGCGCTACGCGTACCTCGTAAAAAGTATCGATTGTTTAGCTTTTCGGTATTTAGCCCCAAGCTACTTAGCCGTTTAGTTAGGGTTTCGGCTCCAATGATGCTTCAGAACTTTTTTTCGTTCTCAGTGTGGTTTGTTTTTTTTCTAATCATCGAGAAAATGGGCGAGAGCGAGTTGGCCGTATCCAATATTATCCGATCGATATATGTAATACTTATGATACCCATCATGGGCTTTGCCTCGGCAACCAACACGCTGGTTAGCTATGTAATTGGCCGAGGTGAGGTTGACGAGGTGCTCAAGACCATTCGGAAAATTTTACTGATGAGCACTTCGGGAATTCTGCTAATCGTATCAGTAATCTCCCTAATCCCCGAACGGCTAATATCTATTTACACAACCAACCAGCATCTTATTGAAATGGGAGTACCCATTATTTATATTATTTCTGTTGCCTCGGTGATGTTGGGCATTGGTAATATTCTTTTCAGCGGAGTTTCTGGTACTGGAAAAACAAACGTATCGCTTTTTATTGAGATTACTGTTTTGTTTGTTTACCTGATTATAACAGCGATTTTAGTAAAAGTTTTTCAGGTACCAGTGGAGTTGGTTTGGGGTGTTGAGGTGGTGTATGGTTTACTGCTAATAATCTTATCGTACTCGTACCTGCGATCGAAAAGATGGATTGGTGGCAATGTGTAGCTTAACGTCTACAAAACCGATGTATTAACAGATATGCTTGCTTTATGCCCAGTTCACCAGCCTTTCCCATATCAATACATCCCTGTTGATTCTCTTTTTGCATAAAATGTATTAGTCCTCGGTTGTACCATGCTGGAGCCATATCTGGGTCATTAACCAAGGCCTTTGTGTAGTATTCTATTGCCTCTTCCATATGACCAGCTAAGGCATATACATTCCCTTGGTTGTAAAGGATTACCACGTTATTATCCAACTGATGCATTAACTCCTTGTTTATTTCAAGTGATTCAGAGAAAGACTCGAGTGGGGCGTTACCCAAAATGGTTGAACTGTTAGGATTTCTGGTGCGCTGTCCCAACTTTATCTCTTCATGCCCCATTTCGAACGATTCAATAAAACTTACCATATCTGCTTTTTCAGCAGCAAGATTTATAAGTGCCAACGGATTGTTAGGCCATGCTTTCAATACATTTTCGTATGCATCAATCGACTCGTTATACCTTTTCTGCGCACTAAGTTTAATCCCTGTAGTTAATAAATCAACATATAAACTGTTAAAGGATGTTTCGCTGGGTATTGGCCAACTATTTTCATGGTCAAGGGTAAGAGCATATTCAAATTTTTTGATTAGGGCATTTACAGTATCTAATGGCGCAAATTGCTGGTTGGTAACTTGTAGCTCATTGAGTTTTACCATGACTACTCTAACAAACGGAAGAATATCAATTGAGTTTGAGGCCAACTCATCGAGTAAAGGAGTATTTGTTTGGGGCGAAAAATCGGAGTTGAATGCAATAAGATTATCGAATGTGCTGGATGTATCAGTAAGTGGTTGGTTGTGGCTATTTCTATACTTTTCGGCAATGCTTTGTGCAAAATGCCTGTCGAGTTCCGATTCGGAGTAATTGCCCATCTGAGCGTGTGCCGAGGATCGTGCTCTGTATGCATTGGCAAAATCGGGAAAGATCTCAATGGCTCGGTTAAAATTATAGATGGCTTCCTGGTAATCATTCATTTCGAGTTGGAGTACACCTCTATTATAGTAAACCAAAACGTTCTCAGGGTTAAGTGTTGTAACTTTATCGAAATCCTCAAGCGCTTCCAAATTGTTGCCAATTTGCCAATTAAGTAATGCTCGGTTATAGATACTCAGGGCGTTGTTTGGAGATAGTTCAATAGCCTTATTCAAGTGGGTGATGGCGCTGGTAATATTGTTAGTGCTATTTAGGGCAATTGCTTTCAGAAAATAGTTTATTGATAATAGGCTGTCGAGCTCTATGGCCTTGCTAAAGTCGTCTATTGCAAGGTGGTAGTTTTTCATTGCCATAAGTACACGCCCCCTTTTGCTGTAACCCTCTGAGTAAAACGGATTAAGCTTAATGGCATTATCGTAGTCGTTTAGCGCTTTTAGCGAGTCGCCATTGTACAGGTAGGCAGTACCACGGTTAATCCAGGCATCGGTGTTTCGTGGTTCAAAATCGATTACTTTGGTAAAGTCCTGAATCGATTTTTCTGTTTGCTGCATTAGCAAATAGTTTACCCCACGGCTAAAGTAGGCCTCGGCCCAGTTGGGCCTAAGGTCGATGGCCATATCAAAATCGGTGTTAGCCTGTGGATAGCGCGACAGTCGGCCCAGCACAATGCCACGGTAAAGCAGCGCATGCGAAAAAACGGGGTTTTGTTCAATGGCCTTGGTGAAATCCGAGAGAGAGCCTTGTAGGTCGTTCAGATTATATTTTGCTAATCCTCGTAAAAACCAAGCTTCGGCAAGAGTGTTATCGGCTGCAATAAGTTGGTTTAGCAACGATATGGCATTGGTGTGTTGCCCATCGGAAATTTGATTTCGTGCCTGATTGTAGAAATAATACTTATTTAGCTGAGCTTCACTTGTATGGCCAAATACAGTTAGTGCAAGGAAAATAAATATTGATATAAGCTGTTTGTGTTTCAAGGTTTAGCGTTTTGTTTTTTAAAATCGACTTTTTCAATATTACGCATATTTTTTAATATCCGTTGCTGGTAGCTGCGCATATACTGTGTTGGTTTTGATGGATTCCGATGCAAGGGGTTGGGTAGCACTGAGGTTAGGAGTGCCGACTGATTACGCGATAAATCTGCAGCGCTACGTTTGAAGTATTGCTGCGATGCTGCCTCAACTCCGTAAATTGCCGGCCCTAACTCAGCAATATTCAGATATATCTCCATGATTCGCTGTTTGCTCCAGAATACCTCGGTAAGAATAGTAAAGCCTGCTTCTAGCACTTTTCGTGTCCAGGTTCGGCCATGCCAAAGGAAAACATTTTTAGCCACCTGCATGCTAATTGTGCTGGCTCCACGTACTCTTTTGCCGCTTAGCATTTCGTCACGTGCCTCTTTCATCGATTTAAAGTCGAAACCCCAGTGCGACAAAAACAGATTATCTTCGGCCGCAACAACAGCAAGAACCATATGGCTCGATATGGAATCGATGGGAGTCCAGTCCTGTTTTGTGGGCTCAAATCGGGTTCCCTCGCCCAAAAAATATCTCTCCACCATTAGCCATGTGTAAGGTGGATTAATCCATCTGTAGGCAATAACAATTAGAACTGACGAGGAGGCAGCTGAAAGCAAAAGCCAAAAAATACCTCTTAGTAGCCATTGACTGTAAGATGCTCGATGGGGAATTAGGTTTTTATTCTGGTTGTTTTGCAAGGGTTGAGTGTAAATGTTTTGTGCTATGCAAATCTATAAATAAATATTATTGTGTACATATCTATTTTGCAATGGTTTGATAACCATTTCGTTAATTTATGCAAAATGGACGTATAAATAAGTTTTTGTAGACATAGTTTTTATAATCTAAAAAAGAGCGGGTTTACACGCCCGCTCTTAAAATCAAAAGCTTCAACAACTTTACTGTTTTACAATTCTATGGGTAAAAATTTTATTATTGCGAGAAAGTTGTACTATGTAAACACCCCGGTGCAAATCCGAAACATCTATAGTTGACTGCTCTGCGTTTTGCTCTTTGGAATAAACAATTCGGCCACTAATGTCCATAATGTTGATACTGTAAGCTCCATTGCCCTTGATTGTTAGAAGGCCATTGGTAGGATTAGGGAAAATCGAAAACTGATCCTCATCAGATACGTTTACGCCACTAGGTTCTGGCTCAATGGTATACGACAGCCTTAGGTTGTTACTGTAAAGCGATACCTGAGTATCAAGTCTGATGTAGCCCTCCTTGCTAATGCGAAGTGATATGTTAGTAGCGGGTATAACACTTGGGAACATTACAACCCCTGTATTATCGGTTTGTAGTTCTGTCGAGCCCAGTTTAACTATAGCATCTTCTACGGGTGCGGTCTCGTCGGATACTTCTATGCGTATGTAAAACGTAATGATATCGAGGGTGTCCTTTACCAAAACGGTATCCACTTCAACTGGGTCCGTTGTACCAGTTACCTGCTCGTACCCTTGTTTGCTTATGGTATACCGAATGCCGCTTGTTGATGGGAGAATGCCCGAGAATAGAACTTTTCCATCGGCATTGGTGAACTTTGTACCGTAACCGGCAAGTTCAACCTCCACATCTTCAAGGCCATTATCGAGATGCCTGGCGGCGATGGAAAAATCAATATGGCAAGTTGTTGTTTTCTCCAATGATATTGTAAAGGTCGTATCGCTGATTATCTCCAGCAAATCGGCATACGGCATATACTCATCATAAAGAATATTTACATTGTGAATTCCTTTGGGGACAAATAGTTCTGCTATGCCAACGTCGCTTGTAAATGCCGATTTTTCAGCTATAAGCACCTCTACATCTTGCAGCGGAACCTCCTGATCGCCATCCAACTCGTTGATAACAAAGGTAACCTTATGCTCTGGATACAGCGTGATATTTTTACTGATACTTGTGTAGTTCAGCGTTACCTCGTCTGTTACTGTGGCAAAGCCATCTTTGGTGATGGTATAGGTGTATTTTCCGTTTGCAAGATCAATAGATGCTTTCCCTTCGTCGTCGGTGCTAATGGGTTCTTTATCATTTACTTGGATGCTAGCATTTTCGACAGGTTCATCGCCATTGGTAACCATAAACGATAAGGTTGGAGTATCGGTAGGGTCGTCAAGAACCATACGTACAGCAATATTTCCAAACATGGGGTTGCTTAGCAATTCCAACTCGTTGTTTTTGTATCGCCAGAACTGGCCATTGCTCACCTTGTCGAACCCGATATTAAGCGGAGTGTTCGAAATTTGCTTTACGGCTACAAAAAACTCTGCACCTGCTGTTATGAACATTGGCTCAAAGTTGAACTGGATTGTAGTATCGGATGTGTTTGCTTCTTTAAAGTATTCATTTTCATAGAGTAAATCCACGGTGTTATTAACCGTATTTACTTCATAAATTTGACCAACAAAGGCGTGCTCTTGAGTCATTGCTGGCCAATTGATTTCAAAACCAGACACAACTATATCGTTGTCAATTTGGTACTTATTGCCAAACGGAGTATTCTGTCCAGCAGTAAATCCTCCTGCTACGCCTGCAGAAGCACAGTAGTCGGTAGCTAAAATATTCTCGGTTACAGTAAAATCAAATTCTTTTTCAGAATCGGATTTACCTTCTTCGTCGCCATCATCATTGCTATAATCTTGATTTATTGAGTATAACACATTGTAACTGCCCTTATTAGAAAATACGGGGGTATCGTTAAAGCGGATAAATTCCGATTCTCCGGTTTCAATGGTAAAATCAATCTCTAGTAGCGATTCAAAGCTGTTTAACTCCTCAATGGCTACCTGAGCAGTTGCTCCTTTCCCTTGGTAATCCAGTCCTTGGTTGCTAACAAAGGCTCTTAGTTTGTAATCGAACGTGTTAAGCAGGGCGAGAGGAACCGTTGAGTATTGGTAGTAGAATGCTTTTATATCCAGATTTGGATCTGTTGCATTCCCAATGGAAATATCGTCAATGGCAACTTGAAAACCACTATTCTCGTTTGCTTCGTTTACGTATACAAAAGCAATCTGAATATTTTTGCCAACTATATCTTCAGGAAATTCAATAGATATTATATGCTCAAGCAGGTTTGTATCGTCGTCGGTTTCCCATTTCCCTATAGATTGCCAATCGGTTTCATTCTCTTCCTTTAGCATTACATAAAACTTGGTTGTAATTTCCTGAGCTTCATTATGGAGGTAGTAAAGCCAAAAGTTGAGGCTTTGTTCTTGCGACGAAATGGCAATTAAATCCTTTGTGATTAGCCAGGTGGCGTTGCTAGCTGTGTAGGAAATTGCTGCAGATCGTTCACCAGAATGAATATAGCTGTAACCATTCCCACTAAAATTGCTGGGTGTACAAACGAACCACTTGGGATCGGTTGCTGAGGCCAAATCAACCGCGGTGGTGTCGGTACTTCGCATTATTTCCCAAACATCAGAGTTGAAAGTGGTCGAGTACTCCTCAAAATCAACAGAAAAGACTAGCTCCTTGGCTGTAGCCTTTATGGGCGAAGATTTTGCTTTTGCATTAAGCTGGTAGCTGCTTTGGTGGCCAAATGGCATACGTTCGGTTTGGGCAAACGTTACGCTCGAAGCCATCGTTAATGCTAATATGCTAGCTAGTAGAGTTCTTTTCATGGTGCTTGTGTTAAATAAAATATGCTAAAGTTAGGATATTCAGACTTATGGTTTACTCAAATAGCCCAATATAACAAAGTTAGCAAAGTAAATTAAGTAAAAAAATTACGATAGTAGATTTTACGTGTAAGTATGCAATTAGGTTGTTAAGTATTCGTTGAAATTGATTAAGTGCTTAAACACCTAGTCAATTCGGTTGAAATCATCCCCAACGCTATAAGTTATTTAGTTCTGGTTAGTATTTGGTTGTAGTGGTTAGCAAGTTTTTGTCCATAGAAGAAGCTGTTAAATTGAGTTTTAACCAGTTTCTCACCATTTTCTCCAAATTTATTTCGTAACCTAATATCGTTGTGCAGCTGCAATATTTTATTGGCCAGGTCTTGTGCGTTGTCGCTCTCGAAAACCAAACCGCATTCACCCTCGGTTACAATTTGTGCTTGTGGGGTGCAGTTGGAAACAATTAGTGGCTTTCCTAGTAGCATATACTGAAAAACCTTGTTGGCTACCCCAGAATCATGCTGATCATTTTTGAATATTGGCGAAAGGCAAATATGGCAATCGTTGATGTACGAGGGAAGTTCAGAAATATCGATCCATGGAATGTGCACAATACTTTTCTTTACTCCCGCTCTACTAATTGATTTGTAAAACTCATCTTTTTCATGTCCGTCAACCGGCCCAATTAATACAAGTTTAAAATTGTTATGCTTTTCCAGTAGTTGTTCAATGGCTCTTATGCAGGTATAAACCCCTCGACGCTCCGATATTCCTCCAAAGTACAGCAGATTAAAGTTATCTCTAGCATTCAGCTCAGTTTTTTTGATCTCATAGCTAAGCATTTCATCCACATCGGGTACGTTGGGGTATATCCAAATGGAGTCACGCGAGATGTTTGGATACTTGGCATTGATGTGATGAGCAAAATTTTCCGATAGAACTACCAGCCCATCGGCCATTTGCAGATACTTTTTCTCAAGCTTAGCCCATTTGCTAGGTTTAGCAAGCAGTTTGTACGGAGATTTATTGGCCCAACGATAACTTTTTACCGCTTCGGGATAGTTCTCGTGCAAATCGAGAATCATAGGGATTTTCAAACGGTTTGCTACCCTTCGGGCGGGTTTAGCCATATACAGATCGTGTGCATGAATAGCATCTACATCAATTCCTTGCAGCAGTTTTTTTAGTTGATATTCCCAGAACCAGTAGTAAAGAGGGATAGTATTAACAATTCCAAAAAGAATGTTTTTCAGCTTGCGACTAAATCTGATACGGTGAACCTCTATGCCATCAATTTTTTGGTGTAAGGGTTGTTTCCCAAACGAAAAACAGAAGATTTTAACATTAAATCCATTCTTTGTCAGCGCCCTTGCCTCATTGTAGACTCTAATATCGCCATAAAACTCATTATCAACCACCATGGCAATGGTTGCCAACGTATTTGTTCTGTTTTGTTCTGTTGCGTAATCCATAGGGCTACGTGAATCGGGGATGTGAAATTTCGAAACAAAATTAGCAATATTTGCCTGTGAGCCATTTAAATTTGTGCGTTTAATAAGGATTTGGGTATTTTTATGCCTTCATTTGCAAGTATGGTTATTTATACCGACAATGTATTTGTAGTTGACTCGCAGTAATTTACGATCTTTATCATCAATTAGCATTTCATGTTACAGGCGATAAAAAAAACAGCCAGAAGTTCCATAATATATGGGCTAGGTAATATATCAACTAAACTTATTGGCATTGTGCTAATGCCACTGTACACCAATACCAATATCCTTACTGTTGAGGATTTTGGTGTGCTGGGAGTGGTTGATGTTACCATTCAGGTTCTGGTTGCACTACTTGGGCTATCGCTTTATCAGGCTTACTTCCGTTGGTATTGGGATAGAAAGTACATGTCCGACAGGAAAAGTATCTTTTTTACCCTTTTCGCGATGCTTGCCTTAATAGGAGGGCTATTGGTTGCTGTTGGTGGATTTACCTCTAGTGAGATTTCAACGGTGCTATTCCATAGCATCGATTATAGCAGGGTGCTGTTTTTGATGTTGATTTCTGTTGTATTACAGGTTTTGGCACAGCTCCCGCTTTCGCTAATGCGATTGGAGGAACGCCCAGGATTTTACACCACCACAAACATAACCAGGCTATTTGTAACCCTTGTGCTAACTGTACTGTTTATTACAAGACTCGATAGAGGCCTTGAGGGAATTTATGAGGCTCAAATACTTGGTAACCTATTCTTTTTTGCCATTACATCAACCTACATTTTTCGCAGCTCTGTTTTCACATTAAAATTGATGGTGTTAAAGGAAATGCTGGAGTACAGCGTGCCGCTAACAGTGGCATCGGTTTCGGGAATTCTATTGGCAACATTAGATAGATATGTGCTTAACTACAAGGCCACTCTTTTAGATGTGGGCATATACACCACTGCCTTTCGGTTTGCAAATACTGTTAGAGTTTTTGTGGTGCACTCCCTACAGCTTGCCGTAGCTCCAACCATTTTTAAGCTAATGGATCATCCCAACAACAAGGCCATATACTCGCGTATAATGACCTACTTTGCTGTGCTAGTGATATATGCATCGCTAGTGCTATCGATTTTTGGTGCTGAAATACTTGATCTGTTTGTTACCGATAAGATCTATCATAAAGCGTTGTTCATAATTCCAATTCTAAGCCTAGGTATCCTGCTCAGCACCATAAAGGATGTGGCCATTAATGGTTTAAATATTGTGAAGAAAACCAAGATTGTGAGCGTAATTGTTCCTTTGGTTGCAACCTTTCATCTTGGGTTAAGCTACCTGATTATTCCAGCTTTTGGCGTGTATGGAGCTGCTGTGGCATCAGCCATTTCGCAAAGTATTTTCCTGCTGGTTGTTCTGTACTTCGCCCAAAAGTATTACCCTATTCCATACGAGTACAAACGGATTGTTGTACCATTTTCTATCGCACTTGTAATGCTGGTTATTGGTATTAATATCAACTTCTCATCCGTACTAGTGAATGTTTTGCTTAAGCTGGGCATTACCGTGTTATTCCCACTAATCCTTTGGCTTATTCCCTTTTTTAAGACCGATGAAAGGCAGTGGGTTGTTGGTGGTTTTAATCGTATTATGCATTTGCTGAATAGATAGTTGATTTCAAATTCAAAATTCTACCTGCATTGTTTTGCCAAACTATGCTTCGTGCAAACAGTAGTACATTATTAACGCTAAAAGTTATTAAGTGCCAAGCAACCAGTGGCATACAGATAGTTGATTGATATCATGTTATTAAACATCTACCTAAAAGCTAAGGGAATAGGCTATATGTGATGTTAACTATATCAGAGGAAATGAAAAAATTTATAGTTTTGCTGTTCGTAAAAATTGAAAAACCAATAAAAATTTGTATATGAGTAAATTAGCAGTTGTAGCTTTGGGTGGTAATGCGCTGCTTCGTGGTAACCAAGCGGGTACCATCGAGGAGCAGGAGCAGAACACTACTGATACCCTAGAGAACCTTATTTATTTGGTAAAAGAGGGGTATAACCTGGTGATAAGCCACGGTAACGGTCCTCAGGTTGGTAATATTCTTATGCGTAACGATGCAGGCGAGGAGATGTATAACATTCCACAAATGCCCCTTGATATTTGCGTTGCCGACTCGCAGGGAGGCATTGGATATATGATTGAGCGTCAGCTCCGCAACGTGCTTCGTAAGCATGGTATTGACAAGGAGGTTTGCTGCCTTGTAACACCTGTTCTTGTTGATAAGGATGATCCAGCCTTTGACAACCCAACCAAGCGTGTAGGTAAAATTTATACCAAAGAGCAAGCCGACCAGCTTTCAAAATCAAAGGGATGGATTTTCAAGGAGGAGGTTAAGGATACTGGCACTGGGTGGAGACGAGTGGTTCCCTCGCCAACCCCCAAAGGTATTGTTAACGAGAAGGTTATTGAGCAGCTAGTCGATCAAGGTATTATTGTAATTGCTTCTGGCGGCGGCGGAATTCCAGTTTACATGGATGAGAAAGGTGATATGCGTCCATCCGAAGCGGTAATCGATAAGGATTCAGCTTCAGCGCTTATGGGTGCTCGCATTGGGGCCGAT
>DDWD01000124.1 GCA_002345825.1 Bacteroidales bacterium UBA2295 | reverse complement strand
TCCACTATTCCCAATTCAAGCGACTCCTTACACCAGGGACAAGATTTAAGTAATTGTTTCATTTGTTTCTCGCTTTGCTTTCGCGCACCCAACGGCTGGCGTTGCCCGCTGGTGGGCGGACGAGAAAATGCCACCTTGACAGAGCCCATTTCAAGCCACGCAAATTACCTGAAAACGCGCAGACTCCCACCATTCGGGTGCACACTGTGTTCGGCGGGTCTTTTTAGGAATGGCGATCAAGCTTGAGCCATTTTTCGAACTCGAATATTCCATAGCCTAGTAGCAATGTTCCTATGGCAAAACTGACGACCGTTTGTCCGAAAGTAAAGATGAAAATACTAACCGAAGTCGCTCCCAGTGCCATTCGACCTAAGTGATTTCGCTTGTGTTGTTTTACTTTTTGGGAAACTTGCTGGATCGTTGAAAAGGCCGAAGCAGGAGCTCTCAAATGCAACTCTTTTCGTAAAGCCGGTGGGTTAACAAATAAACTGGGGATGAGCTGGACTTTGGTCTTTGAGTCCCGGATCTCGATATTGTCAGTTGTTGTATTATAAATTTTCTGTATATCCTGCCAGTGTATGATTTTATTGCGGAGCAAGCCAGGTTGTTGGATACCTTCATCAGTAAATTTTGTGAGCACCTGAATGATCGGCGACAACGTAAGGTAGCTGGCGGTCAGAACGAGACCCGCATCAATCAAAATGATCTGTGTCCATGTCCAATCATGAGGAAGGGGCGTTGTATCCACCCTGGATCTCAGCTCTGGAGGAGCAGTTTCCCATTGGATTGCAGGTAGAGTTATCGAGCCCATGGAAAACAGTGCGAAGCCGATAATGCAGACAGTAACACTCCAAACCAAAACGGTTTCTCTTTTGAAGGATTGAAGACTAATAGGTTTTTGTCACCTTTTCAAAAAAACGTCCGTTATCTTTGTGTAGCCGCCGAACTATGTATTTACCGGCATGGGCATAAAAATAATCTGATACTGCTACTGTTTCAGCCTTGACGGGACAGGCTGGTGTTGCATAAGACTCCGATTGGGTGTGAGTTTATTTTAGTATAAAAACGGGATTTCTGGCCGGGAATCAAAAAGCGGCGCGCCTGGGGCGGGTCCGCTTTTTGATGTGGGGGATCGGCGCGTACCATTCAGTCCTTCTCGAAAATCAAAGCTTTTGGCAAATGGGCATCTCAGAATGCCTTTTTGGGGTTGAAGATAGTTGCTCGAATTGCCCCAAAAAACGGTGTTTCTGCCGAGATAGGGGTTTCTTAGGATGACGCGGTGTTAGCCCGCGACCTTGAACGCCAATACTTTTTTTATATTGTAAAGTAACTAAGGAGTAATAGATGAGCCAAAAATTATTAGAGCAACTCCTAACACACCTGTTATTACACCAACAATATAGCCGTACACCCACGGACGAAAAATAGTGGGAGGATTGATTGCTTTGCCAGGGATGTATATATCTGGCTTGGTGAAGCCTAATGCTTCGTTTAAATTTTTTACGGTGCCAACTACTTCGATACGTCGTTTGTAATTATTGAATAAAAGCCAGCCAGCAATACTCGCAAGTGTGAAGTCTATAATCGCTAGCCCCACCTTTAGCAGTATGTTATCTATTGGGTGCTGGATAAGCCAACTACCCAATACAACTTGCACTGTAATGTAACTTGTAAAAACCTGCCAATCAATAGTCGTCAAAGTTCGAAGAAGAGCAACTTGGTCTTCATATCTTAATTTCAGCGCTTCAAATTCATGACCATGATAGGCTGGTTGAGATGCTGGCATTTGTTGACTTTTATTAGATGACTTCATATTATTCATTAACCTATTTTTCAAACCAGCTTTTTATTTTGGCAAGAAGCGAGCTAACTATGATCCTGCGCGTACAACAAAATTCTTAGTTTGTGCGATTTCGGTTTTGATTTTGAACAAGTAAATTGCGGCGGCGCTGCATAAGACTCCGATTGGGTGTACGTTTATTTTAGTATAGAAATGGGAATTTTGGCGGGAATTAAAAAGCGGCGCGCCTGGGGTGGGTCCGGCCCAGGCGATAGTGGCAACGAGCTATTGACTGTGAATGAGTACCAGAAGCAGTACCAGGAACAGCAGATCAAATAGAAGAAGCGAGCTGCCAAGCTTGGCTACCAATTGACGCCTGTCCCGGCGTAAAAAGGGACAGATTAATTGAAAAGGCGTCCCCCGGATGGAGAACGCCTTGTTTTGGGTTAAGACTCGGGCCGAATTTGATCGTTTTTGCGTTGGCTCTGCGATTCGACTAGGTTCTGGCCAGCTTTTTTACCGCGGCATGAGGCGTGATGGGCTGGTTTCTGAAGGCGCTTTGTTGGGCGGTTTTCATTCTGTATGCGATTTTACCATTTACAAAACTTCATACTCTGGTTGTTTGAACTGATTTCTATGGATTCCATTGCCATATTTACGGCGCTATGTTACTATTAACATATGTTATTACTACAATACACAAAAGGCAAAAACCATGTTAATTGAACACGCAATACTTGGGTTGTTAAGTTTAAATCCTTTGTCAGGTTATGACATTAAAAAGATGTTTGAGGGTTCGGTTGCACTTTATTGGTCGGGGAACAATAATCAAATATATAAAACCTTGATTAAACTTCATGAACAAGGTTGGGTGAGCCGCGAGACACAGATTCAAGATGCTAGTCCAACACGAAAAATTTACAGTATCACCGAAAAAGGATTAGAAGAACTTCGATGCTGGGTATCTACCAATCCAGAAATGCCACAAGTTAAGAATTCTTTTCTAATCCAATTGGCATGGGCTGATTTATTGACTGACAGTGAACTTGATAACCTTTTGGAAAGATACGAAAGTGAAATTCGTATGCAAATAGCAATGTTGAATCTGCAAAAACAACAGAAAAATGTTTCACCGTCTGGAATATCTAGAGATGCTTATATTAATATTTTATCGGCAAGAACACCACGCGAAACATTTTTCTGGAATATGATTTTAGAAAACTGGCTATCATATTATCAAGCCGAGTTGAACTGGGTTTGTAAATTGCGTACAGAATCACAACAATACTAATTACTTCTAATAAGAATTAACAAAGAGAGGTGAATTATGAACATCAAAGACTTGGTAAAAAATAAAGTGGCTAAATTTGCTTATTGCACAGATGGGGCGCTCTGGTATGAGGTAGATGGATTTCGATTTCCTGTACCGTTTTCCGAAACGGTGGGGGCTTGTTTTATGCCTGAACATAAAGCCATTAATCTTATGCGCTGGATAAGGAAGCAACTTGAAGAAAATGCCGCTGAACAAAAGCATGTAGCACCTTAATGTTTTGTGCTTATATGCAAACATGTTCGTTATGTGATAGGAGAAATTTCAAGTGAATCTAAAGCAACAACTCCAACAGGATATGAGAGACGCTATGCGTGCGAATGACCAGCAACGGGTTAATGTAATTCGTATGTTATTAGCCGCAATTGAACATGCTCAGGAGGCTATGGGAAAACAGGCTTTTGCGTCTTTCAATTCTGATGGGATAAATATTCAACCTGACCGCCACCAAATACTGAGCGAGCAGGCTATACACGATATTATTCTTAATGAAGTGCAACATCATCGAGAGGCTGTTGACCTTTTTCGTGTTGGTGGACAGGAAAAACGGGCTGAAATTGAAGAAACCGAAATTACCATCATTGAGCATTATCTGACAAAGATTTAGACAATAGATGTTCAGATGTGTTGGGCAGGTTTTTCCATACGGAAACTTATGGTTTGACACGCTTGCCATCAACAATAGTCATTTGCGGTGTTCCATCATCATAAGTCACTGTAATTTTATACTCAGTTCCTTCTGGTGCTTCCCGAAATGGCTTAAAGTAAATATCAGTTTCGCCATTAACAACCGGTTTAACATACAGAAACCAGTTAGAAACGGGGTCGCAGGGAGTTGCCCAAACACCGCCCTTAGCATAATCGTCAACTCGGAATGCGACTGGCTCCTTATCTACTCGAATTCCGCTTAGATGGATATGTACGTTATCACCTTTTGTTCCTGAAGAACACAATTTACCAGCGTAATTGTCGCCATCTTGACCAATAAAAACGGCCTTCAGCGCCCCTATTTCTTTTGTGGGCTGGTTTTTTGTAGATGTGTCTGCCGAAAAAGACATGGTGCAGGGTAAAGGTATAAAAAACAGAAACAAGGAATAAAAGACATACCAATAAACTCGATAAACTCTTAACGAAAAAGAATGCTTGTAAATGGTTGGCATAGTTTGATTTTAATGCTCTTGACTTTAACCTGATAGCCTTTTCCTTAATTATTCACCAAAATAGCCCGTTATTATGAGCGCAAGTGCCCAACTATGTATTTACTGACATGGACATAAGAATAATCTGACAGACTGCTACTGTTTCAGCCTTGGCGGGACAGGCTGGCGCTGCATAAGACTCCGATTGAGTGTGAGTTAATTTTATAACAAGATGGGCATTTGAGTCGGTGAGTTTTTTGGTACCGGGGAATCAAAAAGCGGCACGCCTGGGAGTGGTCGGTACGAGGT
>DDWD01000033.1 GCA_002345825.1 Bacteroidales bacterium UBA2295 | reverse complement strand
GCTCTTCCGATCTGCCCATACTGGCCATTCCGCCAGTGGAGTCGGGGCGGGGGCACTTTAGGCTGTATCACCCCTCGGCATTTTATGCCGATTTCTCGGTTCGTAATTTGGCGGAGCTCTATTTCTTTCAAGAGGAGTAAGAATATCAGTACACAAAAAAGGAAGGAGGCAGCCTAATTACAAGGTACCTCCTTCCTTTTTTTGTTTTGGGTGATTAAGGAAAATCTAGTCGGCGCTAACCGTAAACTTATAGGTTTGCTCCTCAATGTTGAACGAAGACTCAAAAGTAAATCCATAGGAAGTTCTCACCTTTACACCGCTAGGCTTTAGGAGTATAAGATGATTTACTATTGAACCTAACATCTTCTCGTTGTCAACATTAACATGCTTTTTCCATCCCTTATTTTCAAGCTTTTCTACTTCTCCGAGGAACCATTTGTTCATCTCTTCGTTTTTTGTTTCATCTACCCCGTTAGCAATAAAGGAGATGATGTAGTTATTCGATTCTTTCTTTACCTCCAAGAACTCGAGCTCATCATGCAGCTTGATATTGCATTGATCGAGCAGTTGCATCATACCCTCCTTAGTTGATAGGGAAAGAGGTTTATCTTCTTTAACCTCTTTGGTTGATTCTTTTTTTGGCGACCCACCACCGCACGAACTTGCCACTAGGGCAAATACAGCAAGTACATAAATTAATCTTTTCATAGCGAACTGTTTAAGTTAATTATTGAGTTAATTAATTTGTGTTTAATTGAGTTTTGTATAAACAAAGTTCAACAAATAATTAACACACACAAAACAATTTGGCAATTTATGCCTTTATAGAAATACGTTAACTTTGCCATTCAATAATAAAATAAATGATAACAGTTTACTTCACCGTTTTTGCAGCACTCTTTTCGGTGGTGAATCCACTGGGTACAATGCCCGTTTTTATAGGGGTAACCGAGAACAACACCCCGGCTGAACGGAAGCTTACCGCCCTAAGGGCAAGTATTTACATGTTTATAATTCTCACGGTGTCGTACTTTGCGGGCAAGTTCATTATTCAATTCTTTGGTATATCCATCGAATCGCTTCGCATAGCCGGAGGGCTAATAATTACCACCTCGGGTTTTGCGCTGCTAACGGGTAACTTCTCCAAGCATAAAGGGATGGATAAAACCATACAGGATGAGGCACGAGCCAAGGAGGATTCGTCGTTGACACCGTTAGCCATTCCTATGCTTGCCGGGCCGGGCTCCATATCGTTGCTTATTTCGCTAAACGAGAATTATTCAGATCTACTTTACACGCTGATAGTTTTTTTAACCATACCATCCATTGCTTTGGTTACCTACTTAATACTACGCAGTTAAAATTTTATATTTGCTAAGATGGGAGCATCGGGGCTTAACTCCATATCGCGAATAATTGGATTTATAGTTATAGCTATTGGTATCGAGTATATTATCACCTCAATAAAAGCTTTGGTACAGCAAATGATTGGCTAGTGTTTGAAAAGTTGCTGGGCGATATAGCGAACCACATCTACGTTTACCGAGTTACCAAACTGCTTGTAGGCCTGCTGCTTATTTGGGTTTATTTTATACGACGTGGGAAAACCCTGCAAGTTGGCGGCTTCGCGGGCCGAAATACGTCGCTTTTCCCAACCAATAATGGGTACGTGAACCATAGCAACTAGTGCTGGAAATTCGGTAGGGCGCTTTACCCTTATACCCGAAGGGCGGAACTGAATAATTCCATCCCATACGCTTTGTATCGAGGTTCCTGCCTGCCATTCGAACTTTCGGTGGGTTGCCACAAAATCTTTCAGGTTGTTGTACTTGGTAAGCCACCTATCTATGTGAGGTTGATTGGTTTGGTATAGCTCACGATTTTTTCTGATAAACTCCTGCTTCCAGCGTGGTAGCTGCTCCGTGTTGTAATCTTGACCAAACTCAGCTGCCCAAACCGGAAAACCTAATACACGATGATTTAATCCTTGCAAAAACTCATCCCAAGCCTTGAGCACGTACTCCTCGTAATCGGTAATTTTTAAATCAGCAGATGATTTCCCGTTCGTTGCAGCCTGCGATTGAGTAGTATTTCGTTTCGACTTGGGCACCACAATATTAAGCTCCTTTTCTTTTGTTTGATCCTTAAGGATGCCAGGAATAAATACCCTATCGCGTAGTTGGGGTACACCGATTTGGTGTGGGCTTATGATGATAGGTTTGCTAGGAATTAGGTAGCCCAAATCCACAAGGTTTTTGTGAATCACTTGCCAGGTCCGTCCCTTATCGTGTGCTACCAGATTTCGAACATTTTCGAGCAGAATATATTTTGGGCGATGGTGATTCAGTATTCGGAGGATATCGAAGAATAACGTTCCGCGGGTATCGTCAAATCCATTCTGTTTACCAGCCTTTGAGAAGGCTTGGCAAGGAAAACCAGCGCACAGCATATCATGAGGGGGAACGTTGTGTTCGGAAACCTGAGTTATATCGAAGGCGGCATTAATACCAAAATTTGTTTTGTAGGTGTCAATGGCGTACCTATCAATTTCCGATGCAAAAACACATTCGCCACCAAGGCTTTGCATTGCAATGTGGAAGCCACCTATACCAGCGAAAAGATCGATAAATTTGAAGTGCTGCATTTTTTGCAATTGGAACACAAAAATATATAAACTGACGAACTTCGGTACCCTATTGAGTTGAAAACTTTGCATTAAACCTTTTGGTATTGGGATTTTCTTATTTTTGTGAAGTATAATCCGAAAAACTAACTCGAAATTCCACACCCATGAAGCGTATTGTTTGTATTCTGCTAGGCCTGCTGCTTTTGCATACCGCAGTATTGGCGCAATCGAAAGTAAAAGTTGATTATAAAAAGTTAGATAGGTATTATTCCCAAATGGCCAAGGACTGGGATATTCCCAGCGTAGCCATAGGAATTGTTAAGGATGGCGAACTTGTTTTTACAGGTACTTATGGAGTAAAAGAGGAGGGCAAGTCGGAAAATGTGGATGCCAATACACTATATGGCATTGCATCGAACTCCAAAGCATTTACCGCAACCATCTTGGCCACACTGGTGCAGGAGGGCAAAATAGGATGGAACGATAAGGTTCGCGATTATCTACCATATTTCGAGGTGTACGACCAGTGGGTGAGCAACGAGGTTACCATTCGCGATTTGCTGAGCCACAGGGTAGGGCTTGGTACTTTTAGCGGCGATGTTATTTGGTATAAATCCGATTTTTCGGCCGAAGATATCGTTCGTCGTGCAAAACACATACCTCAAGCGTTCGATTTTAGAGCAGGTTATGGCTACTCAAATATTATGTATATTGCTGCAGGCGAAGTGATTCGAGCAGTAACGGGCAAGAGCTGGAGCGAGAATGTGAAGGAACGTATTTTTGAACCGCTGGGCATGAGCCGTACCACAACATCTCCCAAAAACATTGAGCGCATTGGGAACTATGTAACACCCCACGCCCGCGAGAACGATGTGAATATCCCCATTGGTTGGGAAGATTGGGAAGAGATTGGAGCGCTGGGTGGCGTTATATCCAGCGTTAACGATCTGGCCAAATGGATGATATTTAACTTGAACCATGGAATTATTGGAAACGACACCTTGGTTTCTGCCCGCAATTTCAATTTGCTTTGGACTCCACATAATAATTTCATGGTTGATCACTCCCGTAAGAACGATTTCAACCGCCACTTCAGTGCTTACGGATTAGGGTGGGGCATAAGCGATTTTCACGGTCGCCTCCGCGTAGGACACTCTGGTGCAATAGATGGTATGCTAACCTCGGTAACCCTTGTCCCCGACGAGAACCTTGGCGTTGTGGTGCTTACCAATGGAATGCAGAGCCCCTATGCCGCCGCAACCAACTATGCGTTGGAGCTGTTTATGGGAATTACACCCCGCGACTGGTCGGCGCAAATGCTCGAAATGACAAATGCTCGGCAACAGGCCGATACCCGAATATCGAGTCGTAAGGAGAAACGCGTTACAAACACAAATCCATCGTTACCCCTCGAAAAATATGCTGGCACTTACCGTTCCGATATTCACGGCGATATCAATATCACCCTGGTGAATAATGAGCTAATGATGGACTTTGAACATTCAGAGTACCTTTCGGCCACCCTGCGACACTGGCATTACGATGTTTGGGAGATTGTATGGGAAAACAAGCACGCTTGGTTTAACTTTGGAACCGTTAAGTTTAATTTGGATAACAACCTAAAGATACTTGGGATGGACTTTGACGTGCCCAATAACGATATTTTCTTTGATGAGCTAAAACCCTACCGGGTGACAAAATAGTATTCACCTTGCCCAGAGCGGATTCAAAACCCGCTCTGGGCAACACATTATGCGAATAGAATTGGTAGCTTTACTCATAATAGGAATTTTCCAATCGGCGCTTTTGGTTTTTTTGCTATTGGCCAAAAAACCTAAGAGCGTATCCGACTATATCCTATCGGGTTACCTTCTCATTTCGGCCATCACCATACTATTTGCCTATCTTGAAATTTGGACAAGGACAAATGGCTACGCCTTTCCCTGGTTGCTTAATTTATCAACCCCACTTATTCTGCTAATAGGCCCCAGCCTGTGGATTTATGTTAAGTCCTTAACAACCCAATCATTCAGGTTTAAACCCATATACCTACTACTTGCCTTGCCCTTTGTGGTGGTTTTGTTGCTGTTGATATCAGCCAACTACATTGCTCCCGGCGATATTAAAATTGAGGTGGATCAAACCGAATCATTCCGTGGCGATTTTGTGTTCTTCTTCATCATGGGACTAATAGCACTATCCAACGTTGGCTACACGCTTTGGGGTCTGTTATTGATTAGGGGATATAGAAAACGGCTACGAACATACTTTTCAAAAACTGAGCATATCGACCTAAGGTGGTTGAGATTCCTTCTGATATCGGCCATGGTTAGCTACGCCAGCATCAGCGTGCTCTACATTGTTGATACCGTATTGGAGCTAATGAGCTATCAGGAACTCCAGCTTACAGGGTTTGGCATAGCATCGCTTTTTGTTCTGGCAGTTGGTTTTGTTGGGCTTAAGCAGGGTAATATTTTTACCTCGGTACCTAAGCATTTCGATATGGATAAGGCCCTAAACCTTACAGAGAAAACCTTGCCCATAACCAATCAGGAGGAGGAGTTTGTGCACACCCTGCTACGATATATGAAGGATCAGAAACCCCATCTAAACCCAGAACTCACCATTAGCCGGTTGAGCCAAGAGTTGGATTGCACACCAGACTATCTTTCGGGGGTAATAAACGGAAGGCTCAATATGAACTTTTTCGATTTTGTGAACCATCACCGTATTGAGGAGTTTAAAGGGCTGGCAAGAGATCCAAAAAACAAAAACCTCACGCTAATAAGCCTTGCCTACGATAGCGGGTTTAATTCCAAGGCCACATTTAACCGAGTATTTAAGAAGGAAGTTGGGTGCACACCCAGCGAATATTTGGGTAACATATCGATTTAGCAACCATTCCCGATTAATTTCCCACTTCCCCCTGCTTGTGTAGCATCGCAACACGAAACATAAACATTTCTTCACCAAAACTTGACAAAGGGATTTTCTTGACCCTAAATTTGTATGTATATAACTGGTAAACAACAAATAGCATTGCTTTTTAATCTCTCTCCTTTTCACAGTCTTTTGTATTTGAGTTCGACTTAAAATACTAACCTAAAACGTTACAACAATGAAAAGAACCCTAACACTATTGTTGGCAATATTCTTTTTATTTGGCTGCAAGCAAGTAAATGAATTAACACCCGATGAGAAGGTGAAAATTGCTAACGAAGTAAAACAGATCAGTTTAAACTACTGGGAACTAAACAGAGATTTAACAAGGGAGAACTATGAGAAAGTTCAGTCTTATTACGACAGAAATTTCGAATCGCTCTGGCAAACAGAGCCAGTAATGGCAGTTTTAAATCTCAATTCTGTAAAAAGTTTTGATGAGTTTTTAAAAAAATTTGATGAAATATTTGAGGATAGAGCCTCAACGGATTTCACAATACACAATCAGCACCTGAGCGCATTATCAAGGGATGTGGTAGTTGAAGTGATTGAAATGGATTACACCATACACAATCGAGATGGGGAGGTTTATGGGCCTTTTGACTCCGTGTTCACTATTATTTGGCATAAAATAGGAGGAGAATGGAAGTGCTTTCATATTAATCAAGCATACAGGACGAAAAAGGTAGCACAATAAAGCAGATGTTGTTTCCCCACAAATTAGCCATATATCTAATGAAAAGACTAGCTGTAATACTTTGGGTAGCCACTATGGTAGCTGGTTGCCAAAGCCCAAGAGAGGCTGAGAACGAATCAAAAGTGTATCTGAAGAACACTGAACAATTCAAGCTGCAATCCCATGAGGTTGAGGGAGAGGTTAACACAGCTCAGGTTTGCCTACCCTTCCAGTTCGAAAAAAACAAAACCTACCCTGTTGTTTACCTGCTCGACGCCAACAGGTATATGGATGCAGTGAAAGGAATATCCGACTTGCTAAACTACCGAATGGGAGAGTTTAAAAGCCATATTCAGGATATAATAGTTGTCGGAATTATCTATAACCAAAGCGATTCTGCATGGTGGGTCAACCGATCTAGGGACTTTACCCCAACCCTCGATACCCTTACACCCTTTGGGAAAAACTGGCCATTAGCTGGAGGCGCCGATAAATTTCTCGATTTTATTGAGCACGAACTTCATCCTGCAATTATGGAAAAGTATCTGGTTGATGATACCCAAACAGGTATTATTGGGCACTCCTTTGGTGGTCTACTTGCTGCCTATGCATTTCTTACTCGCGACCAACTCTTCGATAGGTATATTGTTGTTTCGCCCTGTGCTGTTTGGGATCAGGAGTTGTTGCTTAGGATAGAGGAAGAAAGATTTGATATCAACAAGGATTTTAGCAGGCGGTTATATGTAGCAACAGCATCGTACGATCCTCCATTTCTGGTTACCGACCCAACCGAGAAGTTGATTGAGGCAATTATTGCTAAACCATACAGCAATTTAGAATTTTATTATGATTCATGTAAGAACGAAACACACATCTCAATACTCCCAAGGGCTGTTTCATCAGGATTACGATTCTGTTACCCGGCCAATTAAAATCCAACCAGTGTTGATATATACAGGAGTCTCATTTTATTGAGACTCCTTTTTTGTGAGTTGATACTTTGTTGCCGAAAGTTAAGACCCTATTAAGATGCTATCGCGTTTTCTTTGCATCAACAATTTTAAAACAGAATTAGCGATGCGAAGAACTTTAAAACTAATCGGATTAGCAATTGGCCTCACTGCCGTAGGCTGCACAACCAAACCTCTCAACAACGGATATGAGAAACAAAAACCCACCTATCGAGTACAGGTCGGTACCAACAAGGGTGGTATTGTGGATAACACAGACCTAACAGCGATTGGTAACATTCCCGTTGATGCATACTCGGGCGCAACCAGCAAGGGGCTGAATGTGAGCGGTAAAGTGATAGTCCCGCTTAAAAGAAATGCTGTTGAAACGGGTCTAGATTTTATGCACAATGGCCAATCCTTTACCTACAACGATGGTGCAAATGGTTTTGTAGGCGAACGAAAGCTGGGTGTAAACCAGCTAATGATTCCCATAACCTACAGCATTGGACTATTCCGCAGCAAACATCCCGAGGGATTACTGCAGATAAAGGTTGGCTATGCGGCACAGCTTAACATAATATCGGTAAGCGATGGCAATGGCAGTTTGCCTAATTACTCTACTAAGCCGTTTAGCAACGGGGCAACCCTCGGGTTTTCCACAATACCAGTACGGTTAAAAAATGGGGCTAAGCTGGGCTTTTATATCGATGGTTATCGAGGCACTCAGGCTTACGAAGATTTTTACAACCGAACCGAGTTCGAGATGCCCGGAACAGCGTTTATTAAGTACGGAATAATTTATCAGTTCTAACCCCCATAAATAAACGCTAAAACACAAAAAAGCTATGCATATTTCTAATGTGCAGGTTTATATATTATCCTTTTGCGTCTTTGTGCTTTAGCGTTAAAATGCTAATAAAGTTTAAATTATGAAAACAGCCATTATCTACGCCACTAGCCACGGAACAACCGAGAAGGTGGCCACACAAATCCAAAGCGAATTGGGCAGTAATACAGTCCTAATCAACCTAAAACAAACAAAAACCATTGATCTCGCCCCTTTCGATACGGTTGTAATAGGCGGGTCAATTCACGCTGGGCAGATGCAGGGTCGGGTGAAGAGTTTCTGTAAGAAAAACCTGGTGGAACTCTTGAAAAAGCGTGTGGCGCTTTATATGTGCGGAATGAACGAGCCAGAGTTTGAATCCGAGCTTAGCAACGCATTCCCCGAGTTGCTCCGCAAGCACGCCATTACCTCTAAAAGCGTTGGAGGCGAATTCCTGTTCGAGAAGATGAATTTTATTGAAAAACTAATTGTGCGAAAGGTTTCGGGAATTGACCAGAACGTTTCGAAGATAGATAAGGTGAGAGTAACTGAGTTAATTAATGATTTGAAAAAACAGAACCCGGATACGTGTTCCAATTAAGCGTAAAAAATGAAAACAACAAAGAAATCAATCAATTATATAGTAGCGGCCATTATTGTATTGGCCACCATAACTTCTCTTTGTGGTATTCTTACTAATACTGGATTGGGAGAATACACCTATACATCCATCCGCGGTGAGGAGGTTACCATCTACGGTAAGGGCATTTACCAGCATATGTCTGCCGATGTGGCCGTGCAGGGTATTGGCCATGATTATGTTACTTTTTTTATTGCCATTCCTCTTCTAATTGTTTCGCTTTTGGGGTATAGGAGGGGTTCGTTAAGATGTAAGTATTTACTAACAGGAACCTTTGGTTATTTCTTTGTTACCTTTCTGTTTTACACTACTATGGGGATGTATAATGCCATGTTCCTTCTATATATTTCCCTGTTGGCACTCTCTTTTTTCGGATTGGTAAGTATGCTCCTGTCGTTCAACCCCGATGCTGTAGTAGCAAAGTTTTCAAATCGAACCCCCGTAGGTTTTACGGCAGGCTTCCTAATTTTTAATACAGGAACAATAGCCATTCTGTGGCTAGGTATAGTGATTCCTCCGCTCCTCGATAGTTCGCTTTACCCAACAAACCTGCAGCACTACACAACCTTAATTGTGCAGGGGCTCGATTTGGGGCTGCTCCTTCCCATAGCATTTGTGTCTGCGGTACTTTTCCTCAGAAAAAAGCCCTTGGGGTATCTATTCACAACCGTTTACTTTGTTTTTCTATCTATCTTAATGACCGCATTAACAGGAAAGATTATTGCCATGGCGGTTTCGGGAGTAAATGTGTTTCCTGCAGTTTACATAATTCCAACGTTTAACTTAATTACAATTTTGTGTACCTTTCTGCTTCTCAGAAACATAGTGAACAAATAGTAAAAAACATAAAAAGTATGTGATGCAAAGCGTTCAAAGTAAGATAGTTATTGGCCTAATCAAAAATAGACACCTGTTCAAACTAAAACTTAAATCCGAAGTGGTTGACGAAAACTTTTCGGTAGAAAATTTTCGCAATGAAATTGACAAGGCATCTGCCAAGGTAAAGTTGCCAAAGGAAATCACAACTCAAATGGTATCGGCCGATGGGATAAATTCCGAATGGATAATACCCCAAAATCCTGCTGCAGATAAAGTGTTGCTTTACATCCACGGTGGAGGGTTTATCTCTGGCTCATGCCTTACCCATAGGATGCATGTGGCCAAGTTTGCTCAAGGGTGTAATCTGAGGTCATTGGTGTTCGATTATAGGCTGGCCCCTGAACATCCCTTCCCTGCGGCACCCAACGACTGTGTTAAAGTCTATAAGTGGTTGCTAAGCCAAGGGTATGAGCCAAACAATATCATTGTAGGGGGCGAATCTGCCGGTGCAACGTTAACGCTTTCGCTGCTTTTAGCACTTAAGGATAACCATTTACCTATGCCCAAGGCCGCTTTCTCCATTTCTCCTGTAACAGATTTAAGATGCGGAGCCGATTCCTTTACCTATAACGCGAAGAAAGATGTGGCACCCATGGGGTCATGGACAACGTGGACAAATTTTTACATTGCCCACAATGACCCAACCAACCCAATTTTATCACCCCAATTCGGTGACTTTAAAGGCCTACCTCCCCTTTACATCTGCGTGGGAACACACGAAATTCATTACGACGATTGCGTAAGCATTGCAAAAATTGCCGAAAAGGATGGTGTTAAGGTAACGCTCCGTATTTGGGACAGAATGATTCACGCCTTTCCGCTTCTGTCGCCCCTGTTCCCCGAGGCAAAGAAGGCATTAGATGAGATTTGTAAATTTGTAAACCAGCAATGCTTAGTAGATGGTTAAAATACAGATGACGCAGTCAGGATGTACTGCAAAGTTGTTTATCCCTTTAAACAGTTTGCTTCCCTTTAGCAGAAGTGTTTTTTTTGTGTGCAGAAGGTTTTGGGGATGAACCAGATCGTCTCAAAAATTGATTACACAAAGGTTGACGAATTGCCGAAAGAGCTAAATGGTTTATAAACCTTAGATCTGAAATTTACAGCCAAACCCTTTCAATTATGCCATATTTTACCGTGTGTCCTTCGCCCAAAAAGCTATATATTAAAGAGGTTAAGCAGTTTATGCTAACCGCGGAGTATATCCAAAAACTGTTTGCCGAGCATGATATAGAACACTTGCCCCAACCGGTCCAGAAGTATTTTCGATATTGTGGTTTTATTGGGCAGCCCAAATCCGATTGTGCTCAGATTGTTTGGGACCAAAGCCATATCAGGATGAGGCCCAACCAAAAGATGATGCGACTAAAAACCTATCAGCATAATTTCGTAAGCGAACCTTCACGTCTGGCCTATATGCGAGCAAATATGTTGGGGGTTATCCCTTTCGAGGGCAGGGATAAGTACCACAACGGACAGGGACACATGCTTGGTACTCTGGCTAGGATGATTAAGATATTTGATCAGAAAGATTTGGAGATTGCTCAAGGCGGGGCCATTGTGCTATTGGCCGAGAGTTTGCTGCTTCCGCTGTATGCTATCCAACCCTATATCCATTGGGAGCCGATTGATGAGTTCACGGCAAAAGCCCGATTTATTCATAAAGATGTTGATGTTGGAGGAACCTTCCATTTCAATGCGCTGGGCGAGTACATCCGCTTTACCACCAATGAAAGGCCCTACTCATTACCCGGAGGAGGCTATGAATTGACGCCATACACCATCCAGATACGAAGCTACCAGCAGCAGGGAGATATACGAATCGCCAAGGAGGTTGCCGCCATCTGGAATCTTCCCCAGGGCGATTATGAGTACTGGAAAGGAACGGTTAAAGAGATTCGGTTTCAATAGGAAAGAAATATTTAAGCAGAATGAAGAAGTGAAAACCAAAAAAGCCTAAACATGAAAGTAATCACCGCCATTTTTATTATGTCAATCTCGCTTTATGCTTGCGGTTCAAGGCATATTCCAATGCCAACCAAAACCTATGGCGATGAAGTTAGTTGCAAAGGTAGAGTTCTTGTTACCTACGCAACCCGCGCCGGATCAACCATCGATATTGCCGATTCCATATCTTTCTGTGTTTCGCAGCAGGGCTATGTGGTTGACTTAATGCACGTAAGTTCTGTAGAGAATCTTTCAGATTATTCAACGATTGTAATTGGCAGCGCCATACGTATGGGCAATGTGACCCCCGAGGTCAAGAGATTTGTACAAACCAACAAGGAAGCTTTACAAGATAAGCCAACGGCCTATTTCATCGCCTGTCTAACCCTTCATGAGGATACACCAGAAAATCGTGCGAAGGTTAAAGATTACTTGATCCCCTTGCGCGAAATTGTTACTCCATTTGCCGAGGGGTATTTTGCCGGTAAAATGGACTACGCCAAGCTTAAACCATTCTCACGTTTTGCCGCCAAACGAATGGTAAAAGCCCCTGAGGGCGATTTTCGAGATTGGGAGGACATAAGGCGCTGGTCAACAACATTATTAACGCATTGATTTGACAAACAATCCAATCAGTTCTTAATATTTATGTTACAACAGAAAAAATGGCTATGCCTAATTCTACTTATGTGACGACTATTGGCATTACAAAAAGTAACCCTGCGATGATTAAACACCATAAATTATATCTGGCTATGTATTCAGTTTACTATGATCGTAAATATCCTATCAAAAAGATTTTAAGCAGGATAGGAGGGTATTGCATTCCAAATTAAATTCCGTATCTTTACAAAAAATTAAATATCGACAATGGGAAGATCACAAGAATCATTTAACAAAAGAGAAAACGAGAAGAAAAGACAGAAGAAAAAGAAGGACAAGCTTCAAAAGAAAGAGGAACGCAAGGCAAGCCCCGACAAGGGCAGCTTTGACGATATGATTGCGTATGTAGATGAGTTTGGCAATATTACCGACACTCCGCCCGATCCCAAGGACAAGAAGAAAGTAAAAAAGGAAGACATTGAGATTGCTGTGCCTCGCCAAGCTCCACCTAACCCCGAAGATCTTATTAGAAAAGGAAAAGTGGCCTTTTTCAACTCATCCAAAGGCTATGGTTTTATCCGCGATAAGGATACCCAGGAGAGCATCTTTGTGCACGTGAACGGTTTAACCGAAGAGATTCAGGAAGGCGATAACGTAACATTCGAAACAGAAAAAGGCCCCAAGGGTCTAAATGCCATAAACGTAAAACGGGTTTAACAACCCGTTTTTTTTTGTGCTCAATCGTTACAGATTACTGAACCCTATCAGCCTCTGCAGAATGCAGGGCCGCTTGCTGTGGCTCTTGTTATGAATCAATTTATTCTTCGACTTTTACTTTATCAAGGATGTAAGCTGAATATGAGATAAATCCGAACACAAAAACACCAAATATTCGTTGCGTTAATCCTCTTAGCTCAATGGGGTCAAGCCTAGCTATCATTGCCCAGAAGTAAAGAAAAATGAATAAGGCCGTTATAATTGAAACCATTTCTGTAACCCTACTAATGTTTTTCTTTCCTATCTCATAAAGAAAAGCAAACGGAAGCAACATAATTGAAAGCCCTATCCCGTAAAGCCCATGCCAAGGGGAGCCAATTTTATATAGCGCCCCAAACAGGAAAGTGACTCCAAATACAAATATTAGAAACGAGGTAATGGGTAGCTGTCTTCCAAATTTCAATAACAATCCAATCGCTAAACAAACAATTGAAATTCCTGTAATGAATATTCCAGTGTTGAATACGTTTACGGCAGTATTGTTTTTGTTTATAGCCAATTCGCTTGCGTGTTGCCCTATATGGCTATAGTCAAGGGCAAATAGGCTTGCAATAATCACTGTTCCAAAATACAGTATTGGTATGTAAATAGCTTGTTTAATGAGTAAGTTTTTCAATTCCATAGTGTTTGCGTCGTATAATTATTATTATCGTAAATATAGTCATTGGATATTAGGTATTTAATTCTAACCCCATCTTTATTGAAAACAGGGCAATTAAAGTACCCAAATAATTAACGTACACGACACAAGTTGTGGTGCATCTTACCCCGATATCGAGTCCTATGTAATCCCAACACCTAATAGAATCTCAAGCTTAACACTACATCGACCAAAGGGACGGATGTGTTTTTTTACTGGAATATATTACACCTCCCCGAATCCAACTAAACGCTGCTTCTCCTCATCCCACAGCCTAAGCCTAAGCGATTGCAAACTAGAGAAGAAAGTAATTGGCTTGGTATTCTGAAAAATGGGATTTTCCCTGTAGCATTGCATCAGCTTGTAGTTAGGAATACGTGGGCCAAGGTGGTGTATATGGTGAAAACCGATATTACCCGTAAACCATTGTAAAACTCGTGGTAGTTTGAAGAATGAGCTGCCCTCCAGCGCAATGGTTTTATAGTCCCAGTCCTCGGCACGAACCCATTTAACGTCCTTATACTGATGCTGCACGTAGAACAGCCACACCCCGTGTATAGAGGCAATGTAAATAATGGGTAGCTGAATTAGCACAAAGGCCTTCCAACCAATTAGCCAAATTACTAGCCCTGCACTCCCGATTAAGGCTAGGTTCGATAGTTGGAGATATAGGTGCTCGCGTTTTGTCATATTCGACTTGGGTAGCCTAAATTGGATTACAAAAAGCAGAAGCGGGGCAATTCCTAGCAGAAATATGGGGTGCCTGTAGAATCGATACCTAAATTTTCCCCACCTCGTGAGCTTTTTATACTCTGCTACCGTTAGGGTTTGTACATCGCCAACTCCTCTCTTGTCGAGGTTGCCAACCGTGGCATGGTGCTCCTTATGGTCCTTGTGCCACCTGTGGTATGGGGTAAATGCTAGTAGTCCCAGGGGAATTCCAACCCAGTGGTTCATCCCTTCGGATTTAAAAAATGAGCCATGGCCACAATCATGAAAAATGATAAACGCCCTAACCAGAAAACCAGCAGCAAAAATTGATAGCAGTAGTGTTAACCAGTACGATACCGAAAGGCTGTAATACATAAGCACCCATAGCGCAACGTATGGCACAACAGTATTAACAACTTGCCACCAGCTGGCTAAATTGCTAGGCTTGCTATACCTCATTACTATTTGTGGCCAGGAGCTGTCGGGTTTGCTATCGGTAATCATAACTTTTGTGCCTATTAATTAAAATGGAATGTATCGTAACCAAGCAAAAGTAAGATAATTTGCTAATCAAAGTCAATGGAATGGGTATTAAATTGACACAGCCCCCAAAGGATAAAACTTCCTTTGGGGGCTGTATTTAAGTTAAGTGAGATGCTATGCCTCAATGGTTGCCAGCTCCACTTTTTGGGCTACTACCTCGGTAATGTACTTGTCTTGCCCTTGCTTATCGGTGTACTTACGGGTGTTCAGCTTGCCCACAACAGAAACCAGTGCGCCTTTTTTTAAGCTTTCCATTAGGGCTTCGTCTTTTTTGGTGCGCCAGTGGGTTACGTTGTGCCAGGTGGTGTTGGTGATCCATTCACCCTTGGCGTTTTTGTAGCTCTCGTTGGTGGCTACGTTTAGGGTAATTAGCGAGCGTCCGCTATCGAATGTGCGCTCCTCTGCATCGCGTCCAAGAAATCCTTGAATCTCTACCTTGTTAATTGTTGTTTCCATGGCTTAAAATTTTGAGTTGAACAATTGGTTTGATGATGCAAAGTAAAGCTCTCCTCAAAAAGCGATTCGGTTAATAAACGGGTAGAGTCGTTTAGCATTCGTTTGTAGTCGACAGTAAGTGAATATAGAGCACAATAACAGGGCGTAGTGTTTTGTGGTCGGTGGTCGGTAATCGGTAATCGGTAACCCGCAACTCAATCCTGCCAGAGGCAGGCAGGCATTCAATCATCCAATCATCCAATCATTCAATCACCCTTAAAGTTGGCAGTTGGCAAAAAGCAGTTGGCAATGGGTTGCCGAGGTCACTCGTGACTTGCTTCAAACCCGATGCTGCCATTTTACCTGCCCTTGGTAGGGCTTACCAGTGCTAACAGGTTCGCCCACTGCCTACCGATATGTACCCGTAACTCGTATCTTGCGATGATTTAATTTGCTCAGGTTGCTTCGACAGGCTCAGCAACCGCCCATCGCTCACCGATTACTGCTCACCGCTTATCTCGTTAGCCTCCAAAAAGCGTCGGCTCCCCTCGTTATCTCGTCAAATAATGACGAGACCCGAGACAAGTTGAGACAAGCAACCCGTCACTCACCGTTTAGCGCTTACTGATTACTGCTTACCGCTCACCGCTTACTGTCTTCTCTCAGTCTTAAAGTTGGCAGTTGGCATTGGTTTGCCGTCGCAACCAGCAACCCGTCACTCACCGTTTACTGCTTACCGTTTACTGGCTACTGATTACCGCCCACCGCTTACTGATTTCTTATCTTATTGCCGAGTATAAATCCAAAGATACCTGTGATTAGGATACCAATGGTGGTTTGAACCATATTCAGAAAATCGAGAAAAGGGGAAATACCCGACACCTCATCGGAGGTTTGTGCCACCATATTTTTTAGGCTAATAATTAGGGCCAACAGGTAATCGGGAAGGTTGGTTGCGGACGACGAGTAGTATATGTATGCGAAGATAAAGATTGTTACCACGTAGGTTGTTATCATCTTGCTCATGCTCTCGCCATAGCCAAAGAGCTTGTCGGTAATGAAGTTCCAGAAGATTAGTGCTGATTGGTTAACAGCCTTTGTAAATGGTAACTTTTGCCCGAACACCAGCTCGTTGATCATCCTTTTGCGTTCCATTTTTTTACCCTTTACAAAGGCCCAATTGGCATCGCCCAGAAAACCCTTGCTTGTCCATAGCCCATTGAGCGTTTTGTATATGTCTTCGGCATCCATATACCTTGCTCTTAGAGAGTCTGTGGGATCCCAGTCCGATTCAACACCCTGCTCGTTTTTTCGGATGCCGGGCCCTAGCTTGGGCCAATCAACAAGAAATTTACGGTAGGCATCCTTGTCCTGCTGTAGGATTTTGGAGTCCTCAATATTTTCAAGCCGAAGGGTGGCTCCCTCATCAAAATAGGTGTAAAAAAGGCTTGAGTTACCAATCAGTGCCTTACGGAAAATAACTATGCCCACAAAGAAGGTTCTGTAAAAGTCGCACCAGCTAATTTTGGCCGATTCGAAGGTGGCGGAGTTTATCTCGGCGTACCGAAAGTCGCACCAGTGGAATTGGGTTTTTCTGAAGCGGCACTTGTGCAGGGTACTTTTTTTGAACGAAACCCTAGTAAGGTTGGTTTTTTCGCCATCAAAGTTGCATCCGCTAAGCGTGGCGTGATCAAAGAAAACGTTGTTTAGCTGGGCACCAGCGAATGTCAGGTTTTTTAGCCCCTTATCGTCTTGTGTCTCGTTGGCAAACACAACATTTTGCAGTGTGCATCCCGAAAAATCGGTTCCATTTAGATCTAAATGAGATAAGTCTAGGTTTCTAATTTGCCTTGTTGCAATTAGGTCTTGGAGTTGGGTTATATCAATCATTTTGGATGGTATGAAAGTTTTAAAATACAATATAGCGATTAATCTTGCACCTGCAACACGTCTCTCACAATCATCCAATCATTTTATATGCTGGCATTTGCCTGCCTAGTAAACCTGACAGCGTCGCTAGACCCTGCCAATGGCAGGTAAACTGTCAGCGTTTACTAAGTGGTAAATCAACCACCCCTGTGAGTTTACATATCCTTGGCAGGGCTTGCCAGCGCTGACAGAGTCGCCCACCGCTCAATTCCATCATCCAAAGGTTGCATCGCAGGTGGTCAGTGAGTACTTCGACAAGTGGTCAGTGAGCTTGTCGAACTGCTCAGTATACCACTTGTCGAACTGCTCAGCAACCGTTCACCGTTCACCGCTTACATTTAATTTGCTCAGGTTGCTTCGACAGGTGGTCAGTGAGTTTGTCGAACTGCTCAGCAACCGCCCATTGCTCACCGCTTATCTCTTACCGTCTTCTCACAATCTTGAAGTTGGCAGTTCGCAAAAAGCATTTGGCAATAATGGTTTACCGTCGTCATTTCTGACTTCTGACTTCGGTCTTCAGACTTCGGTCTTCGGTCTTCGGTCTTCGGTCTTCAGACTTCTGTCTTCCCTCAACCTTAAAGTTGGCAGTTGGCAAGGGGTTAGTTGGCAATGGTTTGCCGAGGTCACTCGTGACTTGCTTCAAACCCAATGCTGCCATTTTACCTGCCCTTGGTAGGGACTAATGACGTTGACATTTCACCTGCCTGTCCTCTGGTAGGATTGCTCGTGACACCAGTCATCCAAAGGTTGCTTCGACAGGTGGTCAGTGAGTTTGTCGAACTGCTCAGTATACCACTTGTCGAACTGCTCAGCAACCGTTCACCGTTCACCGCTTACATTTAATTTGCTCAGGTTGCTTCGACAGGCTCAGCAACCGTTTACCGCCTACTGATTACTTATTACCGATCACCGCTTACCGATTACCACAAAATGACCAAAGGGCAACCATTTTTAGCAAACGGTTACCCTTTGAGGGGAAAAATATCAAATATTTTTTAGAATCGGTTCAGCCAACGGTACCTACGGGCGCTATCACCTAGGCGCATACCCAGCATGATTTCATGGGAGCCCATACGGCTTATGGTGTTAATTTGGCCAAAGCTGTAATCGAAAGCGTAGCCAAAGTAGAAGTTCTGGTAGTTCATGCCAAACATGGTGACCACAGCTCCCGATGTGCGGAACGATATGCCCGCCCAGTAATCTTCCTTATAGTATGCCTTAACGTTAAGATCTACACTCCATGATAACCGCTCAGTAAAGGTTAGCATTACCGATGGCTCAAAACCGTAATCGGCTCGTCGTTCCTGATATTTATATCCGCCCACCACGTAGTAGTGCCTAAGCAGCTTGTAGGCTGTTTCCGATGATCCTCCGCCAAACTGCAACGCATTTTGGAATAGGTTGGTGGCCGAAATACCACCATAAAAATTATCGCCACTCATAAGGAAACCCACATTGGCATCGGGTGAGTAGCCCGGCTGTATGGCATCGAGTGAGGGGTCGCGACCATCGTACAAGTCGTCACCCGTAACATTGGCTTTGAATTGGAAAGCCGAGAGCGAAATACCGGCGCTGTACTGAACATCGCGAACGTAGATATGGTATGCATAGGTTGCTTGGAATCCGGTACGACCCATGGCTCCGTTCCTGTCGGTGTAAACATATCCACCTATGCCAACGCGACCGCTAGGCCTGCGCCTACGCGACCTACTTTTAATAAGTCGATTACGATTACGGAAGCTGGTGCGCAGTATGCGGGTTTGACCGCTAAGGGCGTAGGTGCTTGGCCCTTCGCCATAGCCCAACCACTGCTCGCGGGCTATTAGGTTAAAATCGGTGTAGCCCTGATATCCGGCAATGGCAGGATTTAAAAGGTAGGGGTTCATCATGTACTGACTATACACCGGCTGCTGCTGTGCAGAAACGCCTCCTGCCAGTAGCATGATCCCCAGTAGTATTGTTATTCGTAACCTCATTTCCCCTTTTTATTTTTTAACTCCAGTTTTTTTCGATTTAGTTTCCTTTTCTGACTTCTGGCTTCGGTCACTTCGGTCACTTCGACAGGCTCAGTGACCGTTCTACCGTCTTCTGACTTCGGTCACTTCGACAGGCTCAGTGACCGTTCTACCGTCTACTGACTTCGGTCACTTCGACAAGTGGTCAGTGAGTACTTCGACAAGCTCAGTATACCACCTGTCGAACTGCTCAGTGACCATTCTTTCGTCTTCCCTCGTTAGCCTTCTACTCTCGAGGCGGGCGTCTTCGGTCACTTCGACAGGCTCAGTGACCGTTCTACCGTCTACTGACTTCGGTCACTTCGACAAGTGGTCAGTGAGCTTGTCGAACTGCTCAGTGACCGTTGGTATAACCCGTAACTCGCCTAGTTAGCCTCCAAAAAGCGTCGGCTCCCCTCGTTATGCTTCACATCCTCTCGTTATGCTCTGCATCCTCTCGTTATGCTCTGCATCCCGAGACAAGCTGAGACAAGCTGAGACAAGCAACTCAATCAACCAATCCTGCCATAGGCAGGCATTCAATCAACCAATCTTTTTTAGACGCTGACAGCTTGCCTGCCCACTGGCAGGATCCTACCGACGCTGTCAGGTCCTACCTAATAATCGTTACAGAACCTTTATATAAGAATACCTTGCCATCAACCTTTATGCGGATGATGTAGTGGTACGAGTCCATTGGTAATGGGCGGCCATTGCTGTCGCGGCCATCCCAAGGTTGGTATGCGCCTTTCGATTCCCATACCTGCTTGCCCCAGCGGTTGAATATGCGTACATCTACATCGTTGAGGTACTCGTACAGCGGCTGCGAACCGTCCTCGCGTGGGGCGGGGAAGTTCCAAACGCGGTTCTCAACTATGGGGCTGCCGGGGACAAACGCTCCGGGTATGCGGAAACTGCTGTAATCGGCACCTACTATCTTAATGGAGTCGGAATTTACACAACCGTTGTTATCCTGTACCCAAACCGATATCCACTGGTCGCCAACACCACCCTCAACCGTGTAGGTTGACGCACTTGAGATGGGCTGATTGCCCCACTCGTTGGTGCTGAAATTGTAGGTGTACCACTGCCAGCTCATAATGCCCGAACCATCGGCATCGAGGAAAAGACTTTGCGCACCGAACAAGGTGGTATCGCGCCCCAGGTCGATATCGGGAAGGGGATGGAATCCAGCCTCTATCTCGTGGAATGCACAGCTGTACTCGCTATCGATTAGCCTAACCTGATAGGTTCCGGCCTCGGTGGTGAGGTACTGCTCGTTGGTGGATCCATCTTGCCATAGGTAGTCGATAAATTCGGCTCCCGGATCGAGCACGGCGGTTTGGTTCTCACAAACAAAGAATGAGCCGGGCACATCGTCGAACGAGAGGGTGATGGCCGAAGAGTTTACAATAACATCTTGCTCGTATGTGGTTCCTATACAACCGTATGCAGTTGTTTCAACCACCTCGAAGGTGTAGAGCCCGCCCCTTGAGGGATCGGTTGGCCAGCTGATAAGCACCGTGTCGCCCTCCATATTGTGGTAGGAGAGCAGCTCGGAGGTAACCTCCTGCGGGGTATCGGTACCATTGTTGAAATACACACGCCACTCAAAGTCGGACGAGCCGTTAAACCCTTTTACCCAGTACATCTCCTGCGAACCAGAACACGCCCAAGGCAACATCGTGTTGTCCTGAGCCTTAGCTCCGTGCGCAACCAGAAATACTGTTGCAAAAAGTAGTAGTATGTGTAAAGTTCTATTCAAACTGTTTGTTTATTAGTAGTGCTTTTTTTGATTATGGGAAAATGACGTTAAGGGTTTAGAGTTTAATGTTTAGAGTTTAGTGTCTGACTTCTGTCTTCCCTCGTTAGCCTTCGGCTTCCGAGGCAGGCGTCTTCGGTCTTCTGTCTTCGGTCAACCTTAAAGTTGGCAGTTGGCAATGGTTTGCCGTTGTAACTTACCGCCTATCCTTCGCTACCCCCTAACCCCCTAAAGGGGGAACTCCCACCGCACCATTTGTGCGTTTGCACCCCCTTTAGGGGGCAGGGGGTGTGCGCGGCTTCTCTCCCCAAACCAATACTTATAAAGAACGTTTTGTTTTTTTGTACACCCCGCCAGCGCGAACCAGCGGGGTGTGGTATTTCATGTAGCCGTTAGGCTAGGTGGCTTAGCTAACTACTATAGATTGAAGTTGTTGGGTATGTGGTAGATAGGCCCAGTAACAGGAGGAAGATTCACAACATACGTAACAGTAAAAATATCATCAGCAGGAAGTGCTCCACCGTCAAAAGGATAAAGAGTTACAGCTCCAGTATAGTCGGATTTATGAGAAACTTGAGATACAATACCATCAGATCCCGATCCAACATAACCTTTTAAAGTGTATACATACTTTGTTCTAAAGTCATTAGTCCCATCGGTGTGAAAATTTAACGCTCCAGTACTAATAACAAAAGGATTGTCATCTGTAGCATCATATTTTTCAGTTGCTCCAACTCCATAATTTACAAAACTAGCATTTGTTGATTCAAGGGTTTCAGTACCCGCACCATCTATTGAATAAACTTGCTGTTGAATTGAGAACGCATAGTGTTTTAAGGATGAAAGAACACCTGGTTCTACAAACGTCACGGTTAGATTTTCACCACCAGCTAATTCACCACAGCGATAATATTCATGATCTGCAGTAACTGATACCCAATCAGCATCAGCAGCAGCACCTTCAATATCAGCAGAAGGTTTTGGGAGAATTACTACATCTAATGTTGTAGGAGTAGCGTCAACGCAACCGGCTGCACCAAATCGTTCGGCAACTTCAACCGTATATGTCTCAGCAACTGCGGCATCAGCAAGAGTAACAGCACTAATTTCAACGTAGTTCTGTGCAAATGGTGTTGTGTTATCTGTCCAAGGAGCAACCGCTGATAACCCGTCTAGATTCCAAGTCCAAAGTGAACCAAGATTAATCCCTGTGTTATCTGCATCATTATAACCAGAACTATAAGCAGGATCGGGATGAACATAAAGCGTAAACGCCTTACCTTCTGTATAATAAGAAGAAACACCCGCAGATTGTCTTACATAGTCAGTTTCAATTGTTGCAGAATAGGTTTGCGCCATCGCGCCAGTCATTACGACCATGGCCAGCATGGTGAAGGCCAGTTTAAGTAAATTTTTTGTTCTCATAGCTTGAATTGTTTTAGTTAGTAAAATTGTTATTTTCAAAAAATTAAAGTTCAAAGTTTTCCTGCCTTTGGCAGGTTTAGTGCCTGCCTGCCTATGGCAGGTTTAACGTTTAAGGTTTAATGTTAATGTTTAGCGTTTTAGTGGTTAGTAATTATTTGTAATTTGTATTTGGTGTTTGGTATTCGGTAAACAGTTATCAATCGTAACTCGTCTCGTTAGTCTCCAAAAAGCGTCGGCTCCCCTCGTTATGCTTCACATCCTCTCGTTATGCTCTGCATCCTCTCGTTATGCTCTGCATCCCGAGACAAGCTGAGACTAGCTGAGACAAGCAACTCAATCAACCAATCTCTCAATCAACCAATCTCTCAATCAACCAATCTCTCAATCAACCAATCTTAAATTAGGCAGTTGGCAAAAAGCAGTTGGCAATGGTTAATCTTCGTATCTCGTAACCCGTAACTTGTCTCCATATTTGTTGCCAATTTTCCCTGTGTTGAAAAACTTTTTATCTGGTCACGTGTTCAGCTTTTTACCGTTTTAAAATCGGTTGCAATTTTAGTCATAAAAAAGCAAGTTATCAACAGGTGTTACGCAAAAGTGTTAATTTGTTTACAGCTAATTAGATGATTGTGCTAATTACTTTGATGAACGGTTGTTTTTTTGGGCTGAGCGGTTTGCGTGATCAGTAATCGGTAATCGGTAATCGGTCACTCGCAACCCACAATCAGTCAATCAGTCAATCCTGCCAGAGGCAGGCAGGCATTCAACCATCCTTAAAGTTGGCAGTTGGCAAGGGGGCAGTTGGCAAAGGGGCAGTTGGCAATGGTTTGCCGTTGTAACTCACCGCTTACCGCTCACCACTTACCGATTACCGCTTACCGTTTTTCCTCACCCTTAAAGTTGGCAGTTGGCAAGGGGGCAGTTGGCAATGGTTTGCCGTTGTCACTTCCGACTTCCCTCGTTAGCCTTCGGCTTCCGAGGCAGGCGTCTTCTGACTTCTGTCTTCCCTCGTTAGCCTTCGGCTTCCGAGGCAGGCGTCTTCCCTCAATCTAATTCTGTTTCAAAGAACGTGGTTTAGTCCACTTTCGGACAAACTTTTGGTTGCTACATATTAATGCAATGGTTGTGCCAATGTGTTTAACTAACAGAAAAACAAATATATGCAAACCATGTCGATATGATTGACGTACGATTTCGGGCAAGGGGGGATGTGGAATATCGAATGATGAAGTTGGTGGGCGGTGGTCGGTAATCGGTAGGCGGTGATCGGTAGGCGGTGATCGGTGGTCGGTAGGCGGTGGGCGGCCAGTCTCGTAAACCATAGCCGTCAGGCTCTACGAGGGCTATGGTATTCATATTCTGCACAATCCAATAGAAATACTTGTTAATATTTGTTTGTTTTGTATCCTTAGCTTGACGGCTATGGTCCTCTGGCAGGGTTGCTCGTAACACCAGTCATCCAAAGGTTGCTTCGACAGGTGGTCAGTGAGTACTTCGACAAGCTCAGTATACCACCTGTCGAACTGCTCAGCAACCGTTCACTGCTTACCGCTTACATTTAATTTGCTTAGGTTGCTTCGACAGGCTCAGCAACCGCCCACCGCCCACCGATTACCGCTCACCTATTGTCAAAGCCATGAATTGTAGCTACTTTTGCCTGTTGTTTTAAAATATCTAACAGATTAGTTCGTTTTAACCATTGTGCCAACCATAGGCAGGCAGGCCTACCAGAGGCAGGCAGGCCTACCAGGGCAGGCAAGCTTAAAAGTGTTGGGCTTGAGGCTCAATCATAATTTTTAATAAATTGTAAATAATAAAATAGCATTTTTATATGAACACAAGCGCAAACAATACTAACAGCAACCCCAAGGGCAAAGCGGTGATGTTTTTAACTGCACTAATTGTGGTGCTTACCATTGTGCTGGCCGTGGTGGGCTTCCTTTTCTACTCGCAGCATATTGAGTCGGTTGAGATACAGCAGCAGCTCAATGCCGAGAAGGACTCCATTACGCTTAATCTACAGGAGATAATGTACGAGTACGATGTGCTGGAGACCGATAACGAGAAGTTGCAGGCCAAACTGCAGGAGGAGCAGGAGCGGGCTACCAAGCTGTACGATGAGCTTAGGCAGGTTAAGCAGGTGAGCTATTCTAAGATAAAGGAGTATCAGCGCGAGTTGGGTACGCTAAGAGCCATCATGCGCGACATGGTGGTGGAGATTGACTCGCTGAACACCCTTAACCAGCAGCTTATTGCCGAGAATATTAAGGTTAGGCAGGAGTACACCATTTCGCAAAAAACGGTGGAGTCGCTTGAGCAGCAAACCGAGGAGCTGAGCAGCGCCGTGGAGCGTGGCTCGGTGATTAAGGCTCGTAACGTGAATATAATCACCATAAATAAGAGAAGCCGAGAGATTTCGCGCGCTCGCAATGTCGATAAGATACAAACGTGTTTTATCCTAAGCGAGAACTCCATAGCCAAACCCGGACCGCGGTATGTTCATATTCGTATTCTGGGCCCCGATGGGTTTATCCTGGCCAAATCAAACACCGATATGTTCGACTTTGATGGCGAGAAAATTGTTTTCTCGGCTCGTCGCGAGGTCGATTACCAGAATAAGGATGTGGAGATGTGCATTTACTACGATAACAATGGCGAGTTAATAGCGGGTAAGTATGAGGTGTTCCTCTTCATGGATGGACAAGCCATTGGTCAGGGCGAGTTTTTGCTGAGGTAGATAGATTTGGTGGACGGTGATTGGTAATCGGTGATCGGTAATCGGCCTGTCTCAGCTTGTCTCGGGATGCGAAGCATAACGAGGGAAACCGACGCTTTTTGGAGGTTGACGAGATGGTCGGTAATCAGTAATCGGTAATCAGTAATCGGATTCGTCACTAGTTTTAAACGTAAACTTGCCTGCTATGCAGGATCGCCAAAGCGCGAAGCTGCTGTTTGCTGATAACCCCTCACCCAATCAGTTAGTCACCCAATCACCCAATCAGTCAATCTTCCAACCTGTCTGCCATTGGCAGATCAACCTTAAAGTAGGCAGTTGGCAAAAATGCAGTTGGCAATGGTTTGCTGTCGTCACTTCTGTCTTCCGACTTCGGTCTTCGGTCTTCGGTCTTCCCTCAATCTTAAAGTTGGCAGTTGGCAAAGGGGCAGTTGGCAATGGTTTGCTGTCGTAACTCACCACCCGTCACTCAATCAACCCTCGTCATCACGGCAAAAAACGCCGTTCTTACGAGGCAAGCAATCACTCTCTTCCTGTCGACGCTGACAGGTCGTTCCGACGCTGTCAGGTCGCCTGCTCACCGCTCACCACTTACCGCTCACTGATTACTGAAATCTACTCGCAACCCGCAACCCGCCACCCGCAACCCAATCACCAAATCAGTCAATCAGTCAATCAGTCAATCAATCTTAAAGTAGGCAGTTGGCAAAAATGCAGTTGGCAATGGTTTGCTGTCGTAACCCGCAACTCGTAACTCAATCAACCCTCGTCATCACGGCAAAAAACGTCGTTCTTACGAGGCAAGCAATCACTCTCTTCCTGTCGACGCTGACAGGTCGTTCTGACGCTGTCAGGTCGCCTGCTCACCGCTCACCACTTACCGCTCACTGATTACTGAAATCTACTCGCAACCCGCAACCCAATCACCCAATCTTTCAATCAACCCTAAAGTAGGCAGTTGGCAAAAATGCAGTTGGCAATGGTTTGCTGTCGTAACCCGCAACTCGTAACTCAATCAACCCTCGTCATCACGGCAAAAAACGTCGTTCTTACGAGGCAAGCAATCATTAAATCAACCAATCAATCATTCATTCAATCACTCAATCACCCTTAGAGTTGGCAAAAGGGATATCTTGTAATCACCAAATCGGAGGGTTATGGAGGTAGTTTGTCCTTGATTTATAAGGTGGATAAACATTAGAACGACTCGTTGGCCGTTATATAAATGGCAGGCCGCCCATCGAGAGTTATGCCCACATCGAAACGGATATGCATTTTAGCCTGATTTACCCTAAACCGCAATCCCCCGCCAAAAGTGTATTTAAAAGATTTTAGATTGAATGATGAGAGATTGGGTTGTACATCGCCGGCGCTAGCAAATACACCCCCTCTAAATCGCCAGAATATGGGGAATCGGTATTCACCCGTTAGCGATATCATCTTGGTGTCGCGGAACCGGCCCTGAAAGTATCCGCGTAAAACCTCGTTGCCACCCAAAGCGGGTAGATTCTGAAAGGGAAAATCGCCCCAAACCATATCGGCATATAGTCTTGCTGATACAATGTGGTTAGGGAATATCTCCATAAACTTTCGGATATCGGCCTCGGTTCGAATATTGGTAAGGGTGCTTCCCAAAAACTTTTGGCTCGACAGAACCGAAAGCTTCACCAGCTCACCCTGCGAGGCGAATAGTATGTTATCGCGGGTATCCCAGCTGGCCACTATTCCGATTGCGAGCATGGAGTACGAGTCGGTTCCAACTGGACGTAGGGTGGCGAGTTCGCCCTGAGGATTGAGGTTGTAGGCATAACCGCTACTAAAGCCAATGGCAGGGCCAACCATAATGTTTTGGTTAATAAGGCGCTGCCCCTCGGCAAGTATAGATATTTCGCGCGAGGTAAAGTTTTCTTCCTGATTGCTGCTAGTTTCCGATCCCACTCCAAAATACTTGTCGGGGTAGTGGGTTGCCCTAAGGTGCCCGCTGAAGTAGTATTGCTGATCCTTTGAGTAAAACTTGGGGAGTAGAGCCAGCTTAACCTGATTTTTAAGCGTGTAAATGGCAAATCCTTGCAGGTTGGAGGCTCGGTATAGCCTATTTTTGGTGAAGTACACGCCGCCCATTAGTCCAAACCCAACCGATGTTTCCTCTTGGTAAAAAGCTACGGGAACCAGTATGGTTGAGTTTTTGCCAGTACCTTCTGGTGTTCTAGTGGAATCGGGTTGCTGTGTATGGTTGGCAATCAGCCTAAGTGGGATTAACAGTATTATTAGGGGGATAAAAATCTTTGCCATCATTTTGTTTAAAAGATGGCAAAGATAGTGAAATCGGCAATCTAATCGTACCGTTTTACCGTGGCGAACGAGCAGAAAGCTAAGCTACCTGTGGAGAATGGCTTCGCGCTCAAAGGCAAACGAGATAAGGTTCGATATGGTTTTTAGGAGATCAACTTCGGGCTGGCTCCAAATGCGCCTGTAGCCACACTCGTCGAAACCAATAAATCCGAACTCATGGCCACTAATAAACAGTCGGAATACAATGAGCGATTCAATTTCCTGATTGACCAGAATAGTGGCAAAATCGCGAGATAGCTCCTGGCTAAGGTTTCGCGACATCTTATATGGTTCGGTTCCCATCCATTCGTAAACCAGAGACAGAGGCACTTCCTGCAACATCTCCTTTTGCGGATTGATACCCTGGTTGCACCACTCGTAGGTGTTGGCCGTAAACTCTTTGTCCTTTTTGTTCTCAAAAATATACACCCTGCTTGCTTGGGTAAATTCGCCCAGTGCGCGTAGTACGTTGTTTATCTTCTCGTCTATCGGTTTGTTGGTATTGAGAATAAACGAGATGTTGGCAACCACCTCGTGCTGGAGAATGTTTCGTTTTAGTATCTCCTCGTTTCGTCTCAGCTCGCTTTCAATGGTTTTTTGTCGGGTTATGTCGCTAACCGTTCCGGTAATACGGATAGTTTTATTTCGCTCGTCGCGTATGACCTGGGTTTTCGACTGTACCCAAATAATTTCATTATCCTTTCGGATAATTCTAAATTCCATCTCCAGGTTTGTACCCGAGGCAATGAGGGCTCTGTTTTTCTGATTTACCAAATCTAAATCCTCTGGATGTATATGCTTAGCCCAAATCTCTTCGGATGGTTCTACCTCCAGCGGTCGATATCCAAGGATGGCGTACATCATGGGGGAGTAATACTTTTCGCCCGAGATATGATCTTCGTCCCATATACCCACACGGCTGGCCGCAAGCGCCAACTTTAACCGCTCTTCGCTTTTCTCAATTCGTTCAAGGCTTAGCTTACTTTCGGTGATATCTCTATTGGTGATTACCACCATTTGACCCTGTTCGGTATCGACAGTGAAAACCGAGTGCTGCAGCACCTTAGTATTTTCGGGAGTAACCCTTATTTTCGTTTCATAAACATTACCATCCCAAGTGTTTGCCCCATCCTTTGTTATTCCTTCGAATAGAGTATTGATTTGGGTTACAAAATCATTTTCGGATTTAAGTTCGGGCGACAGGGAGTGTTGCAACACCCATATGTGCTTACCTATGGCATCGTCTCTTTTAATTTGGGTGAGTTTTTCCTGAGCGGGATTCCACTCCTGAATTCGACCATCCAAATCTATCATGACCAGTCCATCTAGCGAGTTCTGAATAAAGCCGCTTAGGCTGGTAACCAATCGATTACCCTTAATATTATTGGTTGCCCTGTTTTCAATTTCTGTATGTACGCCGGCTATTCGCAGCGGATTACCCAGGTTGTCCCACTCCACCACATCTACACTGGCCAGAATTTGGTGCGGATTGCTGTCGGAGTCGGTTACCTTGTACTCCCACTGGTAATGCGTATTTTTCTTCGACTTGATGCAAGAGATGATTTTTTCGAACAGGTTCCGCGACTCAGAGGTTTGTACTTTAATCCAACTTTCGATAGTATTTTCTGATGCTAATACGGATGTTTTTAGCTGTTGGAAAAACTTTGGATCCATGGTTAGCGTTTGGGTACTTAGGTTGTAGTCCCAAAAGAAAATGCTTGACGATGTTAGGGCAAGTTTTTTAGATGATGAAAAATCGGGAGCTACAAGACTCGTGTTCGAGTCGGGGGTAAAATCTTTAAGCATCACCAGCACCGACGATTTGCCATTCCAAAAGCATCGATGCGTGTTTAGCTTATACTGTACCACCTTACCATCGAAGCGTTTCAGCTTTATGGGATCAAATTCGAGTCCCTTTTTCTTTAGGTTTACCCCAACCCCCAAATAGTTACCAACCTGTCCTCCGCCTTGGGGTGATACTATAAATGCATCAATTTTTGATTTTATGAAATCTTTTTTTGAGTAACCCAGTTCAGCCAGGGCGCAAGGGTTAGCGTGAACAATTTCGTTATTAGATATAATAAGTACTCGTTTATCCGACGAGTCTATGATTTTTTGTAAGAGGTCTTGCAAAAGTGCCAGATTGCTGTGCACCAATGTAGTAGATTTACCATTGCTCTCAATGCTATTGCTTTTGCAGGCCATAAAAAGAAGGGGTTAATAGTTACAACGGGCGAAGTTAGCTTAATTATTGAAAGTAGCTAAATATTATATTCAATATTTGATCTTTTGTGCTATTTTTGTGCGATTGTGAAACGATTGAAAACATTTGTGAGCAAACAAGTTATGACTGAAAATGAACGGCTAAGAATCATCCGATCCAAGTTGAACCTTACACAAAAAGCATTTAGCGAATCCCTTGAAATAAAACAGGGATCATATTCCGATGTGGAACGCGGCAAGGCAGGTATTAGCGCCTTACTGCTTAAAAACTTGATTCGCAAGTATAGGGTAAACCCCCTGTGGCTTTGCGAGGGCGAGGGCAGCATGTTTGTTGGCGATACCTCGGAGTGGTCTGCTGCTGAGCCCCTCGAGTTTATCGATAGTGCAGTGGGTGACAAGGAAGGAGTAACACAACTTTTACAACGTCAGCAGCAGTATATTCAGAACATAAAAGAAATTGTTGACTTTTTGGAGAAGTAATTAATTTGAGGCATAAGCCAAAGCTCCAATGCTTACCCTGCACGAAGCTGCATTAAGCAGTTTGGCAGCACAAGCCTCAAGCGTAGCACCTGTGGTAACCACATCATCAACAATAAGGATGTGCTTGTTTTCAAGTTCATCCGGGTTAACAACTGCAAATGCCTCGGCAACATTTTTTACCCTTTCGGCTCTTGTTTTTCGGGTTTGGGTTTCGGTAAACTCGGTTCTAATTAGGTGATTGGTTGAGATGTTTGTGCCCAACCCTTGGCATATCCCCTCGGCAATAGCTTGCGACTGGTTATAGCCCCTAATTCGTAGTTTCTTTTTATGGAGCGGAACGGGAACCACAAAGTCGACATCAGCATAGTATTTCGATTTTTTTAACACCAAACCAAACTGCCGACCCAGCTCAACTCCAATGTCGTAATGGCCTTTGTACTTTAGCTTGTGCAATAACGGTCGATACTTGCTCCCCTTTGCAAAAAGAAAATATGCACAGGCGTTTTCCACAGCTACTCTGCCCCAGAATATTTTCGCCACCGGATTGTCGGCTTGATCCCAGAATCGGGTGAGGGGCATCTCGTATAGACATGACAGGCAAATCACCTGTTCGCCCATCACCAAGTCGTTTTGGCAAACGGCACAAACACGTGGATAGAATAGCTGGGTAAACCCCGAGAAAAATGTTTTGAGTAACACTACTTATCGCGCGTCCACACTACCTCGCGTCCAATAATCGAAAAGCCAATATATCCCTTTACCGAAAGTTTGTTGGGGTCTTCGCCAAACCACATTAGGCATTTGTATGTTTTGCCGTTATTGGGATCGTAAATGGTTCCATCAACCCACTCGTCCTTCGATTTGTTGTAAACAAAACCCTGAAGGAGATTTAGCCCCACGATTGGCCTGCTCTGCAATTTTTTATTGGGGTTTTTATCGTCAACCTTTGGCTTGCCCTGATCGTTTTTCGGGTTTTTTAGCCAGGTGATTTCACCATTAAATTTTCCCGAGTCATCCTGGGTAATGGTTACCTTGCTATCGCCTTCCTGAGTGATCCAAACACCAAGAACCTTGTCGGCATTCTGTGCACAAAGAGTTGTGGCTAAAAATAGGAGTAGAGCCAAGCTGAACATTTTTTTCATAGCACGTAGTTTTTAGGGATTTACGTTTGCAAGATAATGTTTTTTGCCACACGGCAATACATCGTATTGTAAAAAGGCACGTTGTTACGAGTGAAAATTGATGATCACAGAAACACTTATTATGCACCAACTCCCTTCTTGGAGGATTAATCCTAATTACTTTTTCCAAAAAGTGCCCTAACCAGCTCCTCAATTTTCGATACCCTAACCAGCTCAATATTTTTCACAAACTTACCTTCATCCTTAAGGCTGTACTTGGATATATAAATTTTTTCGAATCCAAGTTTTGCCGCTTCGGCCACGCGTTGGTCAACCCGGCTAACCTGCCTAATTTCGCCCGAGAGCCCCACCTCGCCCGAAAAGCAAACCGATGAAGTGATGGGCAAATCGAAATTCGACGATAGCACTGCTGCCACCACGGCCATATCCAGAGCGGGATCGGTAACTTTTAGCCCCCCCGCAAGATTTAAAAACACATCTTTTGTGGCCAGCTTAAATCCAGCACGTTTTTCAAGCACTGCCAAAAGCATATTTAGCCTCCGAGTATCATATCCGGTTGACGATCGTTGGGGCGTTCCGTAGGCCGCTGTGCTTACCAGCGCTTGGGTTTCAATAAGGAATGGGCGAGACCCGTCCATTGTGGCCGAAATGGCCACACCACTCAGCCCCTCGTCGCGGTGCGAGAGGAGAATCTCCGATGGGTTTGGCACTTCAATTAAGCCAACTGCCTGCATCTCAAAGATGCCGAGCTCCGAAGTTGATCCAAAACGATTTTTGATTGAGCGCAGAATGCGGTATAGGTAGTTGCTATCGCCCTCGAACTGAAGCACAACATCCACGATATGCTCAAGAACTTTGGGCCCGGCAATGCTACCATCCTTGGTTATATGCCCAATAAGTATAACCGGAATGCCCGTAGTTTTTGCATATCGTAGCAGAGCAACAGCACACTCTCTAACCTGCGAAACTGAACCGGGCGACGAGTCGATGGTGTCGGTGTAAAGCGTTTGGATGGAGTCGATCACCAAAAGATCGGGTTCTGTATTCTGGGCTTGGGTTAGGATATTGTCGAGTAGCGTTTCGTTAAGAATTAGGCAATCCGACTCGCCGTTGGTGAGCCTATCGGCACGGAGTTTTACCTGGCGCGCACTTTCCTCGCCCGATACGTATAGCACTTTTAGATGATTAAGCTTTAGCGCCATTTGTAGAGCCAGGGTAGATTTGCCAATGCCGGGCTCACCGCCTAAAAGAACCAGAGAGCCCGATACAAGACCGCCTCCCAAAATGCGATTGAGCTCCTCAATTCCAGTATTTATCCGGCGCTCGTTGCTCGATTCTATCTCTTTAAGGGGTTTGGGAGTTGCACTCCGCGATATATCAACCAGTCCGTGTCGTTGTTTGCTTTGGCTTACTCGCTCTTCAACATAGGTATTCCATTCTCCACATGATGGGCATCGGCCCACCCATTTTGCCGATTCGGCCCCGCAGTTCTGACAAACGTAGCTCGTTTTTACCTTGGCCATTCTTATCTATTTAGTTGCAGCATCCGCTGTCCTTATGGTATTTAATAGGTATCTCCGTGTCGAACTGGACAATTTCGCCGCCCCAATCGTGAACCCTGCGAAATGTATTTATTTCAGCTTCAACCGCGTATTTGCAGTAGGCTACAAAAGAGGGTTTTACCATATCAATCAGTTCTGAGGGATCTTCGGCATTAACTATAACTACGGCGGAAATCAGCTGCAACGAAGCCAATGCTAAAGCCCTATTACAATGATGATTGATTGGGTTGCCCTCGCCTTTATGCTTAGCAACTAAATCGTCGGCCTTAACTGCTACCAGCAAAACATCGCCCTTGTTTGCGGCTTCGATAATCATATCTATTGAGCCAGCCTTAAGCACATCGAATGTTCCGTATGCTAGCGATATGCTTTGTCCTTTAAAATTCCAGTAGGCAATTAACCGCTGGAGTCTTACACTGTCAAGAATTTTTTGGTCGAGAATGTCCCTTTTGTCCATAGCTAAAAATCTTTAAGTTGTGCAATGAACAAAGTTAACCAAATTGATTTGATGTGGTGAAAAATAGCCATTGGAAGTTTCGCACAACCTTACTAGTGAAAATTACGTACCTAGTTCTCTGTTGTTTGGCTTGTGGTCATTGAATTATCTTTTCTGCTTCGCAGTTTAAAAAAGAAGTAAACCATAAAGGCTATTCCCAAAAGGATGAAAAGTAAAGTTTGCGATTCGTGCGATATGATGGCGTAAATAATTCCATCCTCGCGGGCAATTCCATATATCCCCAATGCCATAGCAGTAATTATATGGTAAGCACCAAACCCACCTTGCACAGGAGCAGCCATACCAAACGAACCCACCACAAGCAGGAATAGGCCATCAATTGGACCAAGATTGCTAGTTGCCTCAATGGAGAAAACCAGTATCCATGTCATAACCCAATAGCAAAGCCAAAGGAGTAGGGTATAGGCGAAAAAAGCCCCTCGACGTTTCATGGTAAAAACCGATTTTACCCCATCAACCAAACCCCAAAAAAAGCTGGATACCTTGCTGTGAAACTTATGCCCAAATACATTCTTGCGAATTAGAACAACCAAGGCAACAAGAGCAGCTAGAGCAGCAATAATTATCAATGGGGAGTTTAAAATCAAGTGGTAAAGTTTTTGTCCGATGGGAACCAGCGCATTGTTCCATATAAAGTTGCCGAAAAACTCAATACGAATCACAAAAACCAGTAGGGTTAGCATAAGCATTACAATCATATCGAATGCTCGTTCAACTATTACAGTACCAATAAGCGAATCGAAAGGAATTTTGTCGGTTTTTCGGAGCGAACCGCAACGGGTAACCTCACCAATTCGAGGGAAAACAAGATTAGCCATATAGCCAATCATTAGCGCACCAACCGTATTTGCAAGTGAGGGTTTGTATCCAAGAGGTTCCATTAGCAGGCGCCACCGTTGGGCTCTTACAATGTGAGCGGCTATTGCAGCGATGCTGGCAAGTGCCACCCATAAGTAGTTTGCAGATTTAAAACCAGCAACAAGTTCATCGAAGTTAAGATCCTTAAATGCAAGGAAAAGCAGCGCAACGGCTGCTAGGGAGAACAACAATAAATTTACCGTACTTTTTACGGAACTTTTCACGGGTAATGGAAGGTTAAATTTGGCTAAACCAGCTTATTGGTTTCAATATCGGGGAAAATTATGGTTGGCTTAAAACTTTTTGCCTCCTCAAAATCAATCATAGCGTACGACATGATGATAACCGTATCGCCCACGGTGCATTTACGGGCGGCAGGCCCATTGAGGCATATCTCACCTGAACCTCGATTGCCCTTAATAACATAAGTCTCGAGCCGTTCGCCATTGTTAATATTAACTACCTGTACCTTTTCGTGCTCAATTAGGTTGGCGGCGTCCATTAAATCCTCATCAATGGTTATGCTGCCAACGTAGTAAAGGTTGGCCTCTGTAACCTTTGCTTGGTGGATTTTCGATTTAACGACTTCAATATACATTGTTTGTTTTCTTAATGTCATGCTAAAAAAGGATGTTGTCAATCAGCCTAACCTCGCCAACTTGCACTGCAATACACCCTACTGCTATGGGGGCATCGCTCCACTGGCCGATGGCCTCAAGAGTTTGCGCATCGGCAATTTCAAAATACTCAACATTTAGCAGAGGGTTGCTATTAATTTGGTCGATTACCCAACTTTTCATCTGATTAACGTTCATCTGGCTCTTTTTGTTTTGAGCAGCAAACAGTGTTTCCGAAATTAAGGGGGCGCTGTTTCTTTGCTCCGGGGTAAGGAGCATATTTCTTGAACTCATGGCTAAACCATCGTCCTCCCGAACAGTGGGGCAAGCCACAATTTCGATATCTAAGCTAAGTATTTGAACAAGCTTGCGTATTATGGCTAGTTGCTGATAATCTTTTTGACCAAAGTAGGCTCTGTCTGGTTCAACAGCATCAAACAGTCTGCTTACCACTTGAGCCACACCATTGAAATGACCCGGTCGATGTTTACCCTCCATAACCTGATCGAGGATACCAAAGTCGAATTTGCGGGTGTCGGTTTCAGGATACACCTCTTCAATAGAGGGTGTAAATACGATATCGACTTTTACATGCTCACACTTCGATAAATCCTGCTCGAGTGTCCGCGGGTAATTACGCAAATCGTTGGGGTTATTGAATTGTGTAGGGTTAACAAAAATGCTAACCACCACCACATCGTTTTGCTCTCGGGCAATTCGCATTAAATCCATATGCCCTTTGTGTAGTGCACCCATTGTAGGAACAAATCCTACAGTGTGACCCTTGGCGCGTTGCGCACGAAGATACAACTTTAGTTCCCCAATGGTTTTTACTGTTTTCATTATCAGTAATGTAAAACGGTTATAAGGGCACAAAGGTAAATCTTAAACTATTATCAACAAAAAACTTTTTTATGTAATGGGAGAGACAACGCCCTTTGGCTATATGTATGCTATTGCTCTGTGGTTGTAAGTTTCAACTAATCAGCCGCAAACAAACTCGGTGAGACATTAGTAATTATGGTTATCAGCCTGTTTACCTTTAATAGGGGGCTAACCCCTAATGAGGTGGAACGTTGGTTGCCAGCAATATGAATAAATAGTCTATACTGGCTGAAAATCAAATAGAAATAGGGTTACGATAAATTGTGAATTTTTTTTTATACTTTTGTACAGAGAAAAAAACGGGGATTTTTCGGTTCAATTTGCCCTGCGTTTTTCCCTTTTAACATATTGTGGTTAAGAAAATTGAATGAAATGAAAAGTGTAAAAGTACTGTTCGTCTCTCAGGAGATAACCCCTTATCTCGAAGAGAATGATATGTCGATCATTGGACGAAACTTACCACAGGGTATTCAGGAGAAGGGTAGAGAGATTCGTACATTTATGCCCCGTTGGGGTTGCATAAATGAGCGCAGGAATCAGCTACATGAAGTTATTCGGCTTTCGGGTATGAACCTTGTGATAAACGATGCGGATCATCCGCTTATCATCAAGGTTGCATCAATACAAAGCGCAAGAATGCAGGTTTACTTCATCGATAATGAGGATTATTTTCAGCGTAAAACTATCCTTACAGACGAAAAGGGCCAATACTACCCCGACAATGATGAGCGGGCCATATTTTTTGCTCGAGGTGTAATGGAAACCGTGAAAAAGTTGCGTTGGGCTCCTGATATTGTGCATTGCCACGGTTGGTTCTCGTCAATGATTCCCATTTTAGTTAAGCAGACCTATCGAGAGGATCCTATTTTTGCCAAATCTAAAGTGGTGTACTCGGTGTACGATGACCCATTCACCCCAGATCTGGACTCTAAAATCAAAAGCAAATTGCAGCTCGAGAATATTACCAAAAAAGATTTAGAACTTCTTAACACTCCCGATTACATAAACTTAACTAAGTTTGCGCTGAAGTATTCTGATGGCATAATATTTGGTAGTCCTAAGGTTGATCCAGCGCTGGACGAGCACATTAAGGCAGAAAAAAAACCTGTTCTCGATTACCATGGAATGGATGATTATGTTGAGCAGATCAATTTGTTTTACGATAAGGTTTTAAACAGTACAGGCAATGACAAAAAGTAACCCTTCCGCTTTTCTCTCTCTAATTTTTAAGGGTGTTAAGTTTTCCGTTTTACTAATCTCTTTTAGTGTAATTTTTTGGCAGTGTGTTTCGCCCCCCGATTACTTGGGAGGCGATTTGCTTCCTAGCGATGATGTGTTTCGCGTAAAAACCGATACCTCTTTCCAGCTGTCGGCATACACCACCAATTACGATTCAATAAACACCGCTGGTTTTGGAACGGCCGTGGTGGGCGAAACTTTTGATCCAATATTCGGTAAAAGTCGTGCATCGTTTTTAACCCAAGTCCTACTCCCCAGTGCAAACTTCTCGTGGGGAACCAACCCTACTATTGATTCGGCTTACCTATACCTTCAGCTAAGCGATCAGCTGGGTGATGAGCCCATCTATTTTGGGGTATATGAACTTGTTGACTCTATTGCTACAGGAATTGCTTACAATGGCTTAAACAGTGTTGACCACCTTGTGGGAACAACAGAAATTGGGGCCACACTACTTCCCTATACCGGTGAAGACAAGGTGCTAAAAATTCCAATTGATCCCCAGTGGATTAACACTAGACTTATTGAAGCGGCCCAGGCCGATACAACAATAATGGCTACCCAGGAGGATTTCTTAAAACATCTCCCAGGAATATACGTGGCACCCAAGAACACCTTTGCAACTTATGCCAAGGGGATGTATTATTTCGATTATACCAGTACCTCCTCAACGCTTAATATTTACTACAGTAACGACGACCAGGATGAGGATGCAACAACTAGTCTAACCTTCTCGTTGCTTTTTAGCACCAATGCCAGTGCTCGGTTTAACCACTATAAGCACGATCCTTCTGTTGCTGATCCCCAATTGGGTGTTACTTTCAACAGCCCAGAGTCCGAACAGGACTCAGTGTTCTACATTAAGGGACTTGGAGCATCAAGAGGAATGATCGTTTTAGATGATCTTTCAAACTGGGCTAGTGAGATGCCTTTGGCCATTAATAGAGCCGAATTACAGATAGAACTGGAAGATCACGACGGAATGCCTGCAGATTCGCTACTAAAACAGCTAACACTTTATACCATTGAGGACGATCGAAAAGTAGATCTTTTGGACAAAAGAATAAACGAGGAGACTTTCGGGGGAATTTACAGCAAAAGCAAGAAATACTATACTTTTAATATAACCTATCATCTGCAAGCGCTATTGAAAGATGCCGAAACAGAAAACATTATTTATGTAGAGCCTCGGAATGCTTCAATTAGAGCCGATGGTGCCGTGTTGAGGTCGGGAATTCATAGCAGCAAGATGAAGCTAATTATTACTTACACAAAATTCTAAAAGCCAATGTGTGGAATAGTTGCATATAATGGTAGTCGTCAGGCATACAATGTTATAATTAATGGCTTAAAACGACTCGAGTACAGAGGATACGACTCTGCTGGAATTTGCCTTGTTGACGGCGACATTAAGGTATATAAGCAGAAAGGAAAAGTTGCAGACCTTGAGAATTATATAGGATCAAACCCTACCAATGGCACCATTGGTATTGGGCATACCCGCTGGGCTACACATGGCGAACCTAACGATGCCAATGCACATCCACACACCTCAATGAATGGCCACTTTGTGATAATACACAATGGAATAATTGAGAATTACGGACACCTACGGGAAAAGTTGGAACGAAGAGGCTATAAATTTAACTCCGAAACAGATACCGAGATCCTTGTAAATCTTATTGAGTATATCTTTCTAAAAGGAAATATTAGTGCCGAGATTGCCGTTAGGCTAGCTCTTACCAAAGTAGTTGGGGCATACGGCATTGTTGTTATTTGCCGCGACGAGCCCGGCACTCTAATTGCCGCTCGAAAAGGCAGTCCGTTGGTAATTGGCGTGGGCGATAATGAATATTTTGTAGCCTCCGATGCCACACCCATAATTGAGTACACCAATAGCGTTATATTTTTAAACGATAACGATGTTGCTATTATTCGTAAGAACGAGCTATCGTTAAAAACCATAATGAACGAGGCGCTCGAACCTCGGATTCAAACTCTTGACTTAGATCTTGAAGAGATTGAAAAGAATGGATTCGATCACTTCATGCTGAAAGAGATTTTTGAGCAGCCTCGAAGTATTACCGATACATTCCGTGGAAGAATATCCGCTGATCACAAGAACATACACTTGGGTGGCTTATATCAGGTGCTACCTAGGCTAGTGAAGGCCAAAAGGATTGTGCTGATTGGTTGTGGTACATCATGGCATGCTGCCTTGGTAGGCGAATATCTACTTGAGGAGTTTGCGCGTATTCCTGTTGAGGTGGAGTACGCATCGGAGTTTCGATATCGTAATCCCATTATTAACAAGGACGATATTGTAATCGCCATTAGCCAAAGTGGTGAGACAGCCGACACCCTGGCTGCCATTCGAATGGCTCGCGAAGCCGGTGCTATTGTCCTAGGAATTTGCAACGTAGTTGGATCTAGCATTCCTCGCGAAACCGATGCCGGTGTTTACACACATGCTGGTCCCGAGATTGGTGTAGCATCAACCAAAGCGTTTACAGCGCAAGTAACTGTACTTACCCTAATGGCTATGCTTTTGGGTCGCAAGCGCGATATTATAACTCAGCCACAGTACGAAAAGTTAATAAGCGAGATGATGGCGGTTCCCACAAAGATTGAGAAGATTTTGGGATCGAATGAAAAGATTAGGGAAATAGCGGACATATTTAAGGATTCGACTAACTTTTTATACCTTGGCCGTGGATACTTCTTCCCTGTTGCACTTGAGGGTGCGCTTAAACTTAAGGAGATTTCATACATTCATGCTGAGGGATACCCAGCTGCCGAGATGAAACACGGCCCCATTGCCCTAATTGACGAGAAGATGCCCGTTGTGGTTATTGCACCCCAAGATAGTAGTTACGAGAAGGTTGTGAGCAATGTGCAGGAGGTTAAGGCGCGCAAAGGTGTTGTTATTTCCATTGTAACTGAAGGCGATACCGTTATAAAATCGATGTCCGATTACGTAATTGAAATTCCCAAAGCCAGTGAAATTGTTGAGTCGCTTTTGGCCGTAATCCCCTTGCAGCTTTTAGCATACCATATTGCGCTCTTGCGTGGATGCGATGTGGATCAACCAAGGAACTTAGCCAAATCTGTTACCGTGGAGTAAGCCAACTAGGCCATGGATCTATTTTATGCTGACATACTCTCGTTCCTCGATGATTTAAAGAGCAATAATAATCGCGAATGGTTCAACGAAAATCGTGATCGCTACCAGAAGGTTAGGGATAACTTTTTGCTTATTGTTGAGCACCTCATTGCAAGCCTTTCGTCGTTTGACAACACTCTAGTATCTGTAGAGGCCAAGGATTGTGTTTTCAGAATATTTAGAGATGTTCGGTTTTCGCACGATAAGAGCCCATACAAAACCAATATGGGTGCATACATCTCAAAGGGAGGGCGAAAAGGGGTTCATGCTGGCTACTACTTTCATCTCGAGCCCAATGCATCTTTCATTTCAGGAGGGATTTACCACGCCCCAACTAGCGTGCTCCGAAACGTAAGGGAAGACATTGATTACTATTCCCACGATTTTTTGGCTATTGTTGAGAATCCCTCATTTGCTAAAACATTCCCAACCCTAGGCGACGATAAGCTGAAAAGGATCCCAACGGGTTTCTCAGCCGAATCGCCAGTGAGCGAATACCTTAAGTTGAAAAGTATCACCCCAATGCACGCCCTCAGCGATGAGCGTGTTATGTCGAACAATTTTTTAGATTACGCCGTACCTATCTATCGACAGATGCAACCGTTAATTGCTTTTATCAACAGGGCAATAGACGCAGAGTAACTCAAACAATCAACTTTTTAGCAAACATTCCCAATCGAACAGTTTCTGTTCGCTCAAATACATTTGTAACAATTCCTTATATTTGCATACATTTTAAACTTTGGAGGATAATGAGATGGATGGAACAAGATTGAGTAAAGTATCGCGACAAATACAAAAGGACCTAGGCGAAATATTTCAGCGTCAGGCTAAATCCTTTATGGGTAAGATGATAACGGTAACGGCAGTAAGGGTAAGTCCCGATTTGGGTGTGGCAAAAGTGTATCTCAGCATTTTTCCCACCGAAAAAAAGGAGGAAACCCTTGAGCTGGTTAAGCAGCAGACAAAAGCCATTAGGTACGATCTGGGGCAGCGTATTCGAAATCAGATGAGGGTTGTGCCCGAGCTGGTTTTTTATATTGACGACTCTTTGGATTATATCGAGAACATCGATCGCTTGCTTAAAGACTAATTATGCTGAAATTCATAATATCCATTTCGAGCCGGTTTGTACCACGCCATCAATTGCAACGGGTTGCTGGTTTTGTGCTTAAAATTGTAGGGATATTTTATCGTGGCAATCGGTTTGAGGATCCTATCACCGGGAAAACCTATCGCAAATTATTGCCCTATGGCCGAATACAGATGCGAAGCAATGCGCTTGCTCCAGATTCCATGTCGCTGGAGAGGCACAGACTAATATGGTTATACCTGAAGGAACGAACCAACTTTTTTACCGCAACTAACAAGGTGCTGCACATTGCTCCCGAGTATTGTTTTATTAAGCGGTTTGCCAAGTTACCCAATCTCGATTACGTTACGGCCGACCTAAACTCCCCCTGGGCTAAGGTTAAGCTCGATGTGCAAAACATCCCCATGGCCGATAACGAGTTTGATGTGATCCTGTGCAACCACGTGCTTGAGCATGTTGCTGATGATGTTTTAGCTATGCGCGAGATGTTTAGGGTGATGAAACCCGGTGGATTTGGAATTTTTCAGGTTCCATTGGATTCCAATCTAGACGTAACCCTTGAGGATAAAACCATCAACACACCAGCGCTTCGTGAACTTCATTACGGACAGCGCGATCATAGGAGATTATACGGAAAGGATTACTCCGAAAGGCTTCGAAAAGCTGGGTTTATTGTCACCGAGGATCACTACGTAAATAGCATACCTAGCAACTTGGTCAATCGATACGCCCTTCCTCAGAATGAGGCGATATACCTTTGCGTAAAACCATACTAACCTAAAAGCCAATGAACTTTCCCTTTTACATCGCCCGCCGATATCTTTTTGCAAAAAAGACGCATAATATAATCAATATCATTTCATTGATTTCGGTGGTGGGTATGGCGGTAGGTGTAATGGCGTTGGTGGTTATTCTTTCGGTGTTCAATGGGTTCGATTCGCTGCTAAAAAGTATGTATTCGGCAGTTGATTCCGATCTAAAAATCAAACTGGTTGAGGGCAAAACATTTCCAGATACCCTTTCTCAGCTCACTACCATTCGCAATCACCGATCGGTGGCAGTATTTTCCGAGGTGCTCGAGGAGAATGCCATA
>DDWD01000086.1 GCA_002345825.1 Bacteroidales bacterium UBA2295 | reverse complement strand
CTGTCTATATTCCGCAGGCAAAAGGAGATAGGAACTTATGTTGCCCTCGGGTACACCCGGCGCGAAGTTGTTGGCCTGTTCACTGTTGAAGGCGCAATGTATTCCATTTTAGCGGCGCTCGTTGGTGCGGCATACGGACTACCATTCCTTGCTTGGCAAGCCAAAGTTGGATGGACTATGCCCATTGATGTGAGCGAGCTGGGAATGGCCATTGCGCAAACGCTCTACCCTGTTTATAGTCTTAGTTTGGTCGTATCCACAGTATTAATAGTGGTGCTAACTACAACCATTGTAAGCTATTGGCCTTCGCGTAAAATTGCAAAAATGAATCCAACCGAAGCACTGAGAGGGAAGATACAGTAGGCAACAAAAGATTTGTAGTCGGTTATCGGTTGTCAGTTTTCGGTTAACATTAGCAATTTAAGTATTATCGAACTGACAACCAACAACTGACAACTGACAACTAAAAAAACTCCCATGATAAAATTCCTAATTAAAGGGCTACTTCGCGACAAGAGTCGAAGCCGAGTACCCGTAATAATAGTATCGATTGGCGTGATGCTCACGGTCCTTATGAATGCATACATTCGAGGCTTTATGGGCGACACCATAGAGGTTAATGCAAAATTCTCCAACGGTCACTTAAAGGTGATGACACAAGCTTACGCCGAGAATGCTAATCAGATTCCCAACGACCTAGCATTGGTTGGGGTTAGCGATCTTTTAGATCAAATGCAGACGGAGCTACCCGAAATAATTTGGGCTCCACGCATTCAATTTGGTGGTTTAGTTGATATTCCCGACCAAGAGGGAGAGACTCGTGCCCAAGGACCAGCCATGGGGATGGGCATCGATATCCTTTCACAAAATAGCAAAGAGGACGAAAGGTTAAACCTATCGCGCTCGTTGGTTAGGGGAAAGGTTATTGAGAACCAAGGCGAAGCAATACTTAGTGAAAATTTTGCACAGAAATTGGGCATTGAGATTGGCGAGGAGCTTACCTTAATTGGCTCCACCATGCACGGCAGCATGTCGATGGACAACTTCAAGCTGGTTGGTACAGTACATTTTGGAACCGAAGCTATTGATAGAGGTGCAATAATCCTCGATATTGAGGATGCAAGGGTTGCTTTGGATATGTACGATGCCGCTAGCGAAATTCTAGGCTTCTTCAACGAAGGATATTACGATAACGATAGGGCGCTACAAATTGCCAATGGCTTTAACGCCACTCAACCCGATGACGATGAATTTGCCCCTGTTATGAAAGCACTTGGGCAGCAAGGCGCCATGGGGCAATACGTGGCGCTAACCGATGTGTGGTCAGTTTACATATCCATGGTATTTGTTTTTGCCATGTCGTTGGTGCTGTGGAATGCTGGTTTACTTGGTGGATTACGCCGTTATGGCGAGGTGGGAATCCGCATTGCCATGGGCGAAGAGAAAGGTCATGTGTACCGCACCATGATTTACGAATCGGTATTTATTGGTATTGCCGGGTCGATAGTGGGAACAGCATTCGGTCTGTTTTTTGCATGGCTTATCCAAACCTATGGAATAGATATAACCGGGATGATGGAAGGAGGCTCCATGATGCTACCAACCCACATTAGAGCCAGGATAGCCCCTGCCGATTTCTACATTGGTTTTATCCCCGGATTATTCTCCACCATACTAGGTACAATGCTTTCGGGTATCGGAATTTACAAACGGCAAACGGCAAAACTGTTCAAAGAGTTGGAGGCGTAATTGCTTAATCAAAAAGAAATTATCAACATAAAATACCACATATGAAAACCATACTATCACTAATAGCTGTGTTGCTTGCATTACCTGGGGTTTCGCAGCCTAATGCCGACGAAATCCTAAACAGGGTTGATAAGAATATGTCGTCGGAGAATCGGATTATGGAGTCGAGCATGACCATACACGGTAGGCGCAGCAGCCGAACAATGACGATGCGAACCTATGGTGTGGGCGAAACCAAGGCCTATACCGAGTACCTTGCCCCAGCTCGCGAGGAGGGTACCAAGATGCTTAAGTTGGAGAACCAGCTTTGGATTTACTCCCCCTCAACCGATCGAACCATCCAGCTCTCGGGCCACATGTTACGCCAGTCGGTTATGGGTTCGGATCTATCGTACGAGGATATGATGGAGGACCGCAAGCTCACCGATATTTACGAGACTAAAACCCTAGGTGAGGAAACCATTGACGAAAGAAGAACTTACGTTCTCGAACTTACTGCTAAGGTTGAAGATGTGAACTACTTCAGGCGAAAAATGTGGATAGATGCCAAACGATACGTTCCGCTAAAGGAGGAACTCTTTGCCAAGAGCGGTCAGCTCCTCAAACGCACCGATATGAGCGATGTTAAACAAATTGATGGTCGCTGGTTCCCCACCAAAATGGTTTATAAAGATATGCTGAAACAAGGCGAGGGCACTGAGTTTAAAATAACTAGCATTAAGTTTAACCAGCAAATACCCGATCATATCTTTACAAAGGCAGTGCTAAGAAAATAACCCTCCACTACAACTAAGAATTAGATAAATTCATTTTAAGTTCTATTGTGGGCTTTAAGTGTGGTAAATACATTTGCCTCACTAAACCCATAATGAATTTATCTATGACAAGAATAATTACCTTTTTGGTTGCTTTAGCAACCCTATCCTGCATTTCATTAAAAAGTAATGCTCAGGAAGAGTCGAAACTTCAGCTCGGAGCCGATTTAATGAGCCGTTATGTTTGGCGTGGTTTAAACCTTGGAGGTAGTAGCCCTAGCATTCAACCTTGGATAAGTTACGATATCAAAGGAGAGAATTCTCCACACGCATTAACCATTGGAAGTTGGGCTGCATACACCTTTTCACAAACCTCTAATCAAGAGGTTGACCTATACCTTACCTACACATTTAATGAAATCGTAAGCCTAACGATTACGGATTACTTCTTCCCTGGCCTTTACAGTTCTCCCGACAGGAGCAACTACTTCAACTTTAATAAGGATAGTACCTGCCACCTATTTGAGGGACTTATCAGTTTTAACGGATCTGAGAAAATACCATTTACATTTCTGTTTGCAATGAACTTGTATGGTAACGATGCAGTTAGACTTAATAGCGACGGAAGTGTTGACAAGATATTTATGTCGAAATACATAGAAGTTGGCTATGGTAAATCCATTGGTGATGTTGATTACAATATATTTTTGGGTGCCGCCCTCGATAAACCAAAAACAAATCTTGGTGAAATTGGATTTTATGGAAACCAGTCGGCGGGAGTTATCAACATTGGATTTAAAGCATCAAAATCAATAAAGATAAATGATAGCTATTCACTACCCATTCAAGCCGCATTAATTACCAATCCCGAGGCTAAGAATGTATTTTTTGTATTTGGAATTTCACTATAGTTTTCACAATCAAAAAATCTTAGATTATGTTAAACGCAATATTATTAGAAGTAGGTTCTGGTCTCGACACAGGATCAACAGGCTTTATGTTGGTAGCAACAAGCCTTGTAATGCTTATGACCCCAGGTCTAGCACTTTTTTATGGTGGTTTGGCTACAAAAAGACACATATTGGCCATTATGATACAAAGTTTTGTATCACTGGGCTGGACTACAGTTCTTTGGGTTATATTTGGTTACTCCCTTTGCTTTAGCGGTGGCGAAGGTGGTATTATTGGAAACTTCGATAAGGCCTTTCTTGCTGGCATAAGTTTAGACACTCTTTGGGCAGGTAACGGAAAAATTCCCGAGTATGTATTTATTGCCTACCAGATGATGTTCGCCATTATCACTCCTGCCCTTATTACTGGTGCATTTGTGAACAGGGTAACATTTAAATCGTACTTAATTTTCCTTACAGTTTGGCAGGTTTTGGTTTACTATCCATTTGTTCATATGATTTGGGGCGGTGGGCTTTTAGCCGAGTGGGGTGTTTTAGATTTTGCTGGAGGAATTGTTGTTCACGCAACTGCTGGTTTTGCCGCATTGGCATCTGTTTTCTATGTTGGAGCAAGGGTTGATAAGAACTCAACGCCCAACAGTATCCCTCTTGTAGCCATTGGTAGCGCTTTGCTTTGGTTTGGATGGTATGGTTTTAATGCTGGTAGCGAGGTTCAGGTTGATAATATCACCTCGCTAGCTTTTATTAATACCGACGTGGCCGCATCGTTTGCAACCATTGCTTGGCTAGTTGTAGAATGGTCGAGATCACGAAAACCAAAATTTGTTGGGCTTTTAACTGGTTCCATTGCCGGCTTGGCAACAATAACTCCCTGCGCAGGTTTTGTCCCTTTATGGGCAGCCCCTATTATTGGTACTGCAGCAGGTTTAGTGTGCTACCTTGCCGTTCAGTTTAAAAATAAGATGAAGTGGGATGATGCCCTCGATGTTTGGGGTGTACACGGTATTGGTGGTGTACTTGGGTCAATTCTCCTTGGGGTTTTTGCATCAAAAGCAATTAATCCAGCGGGTGCCGATGGTATCCTTTTTGGTAATAGCAGTTTTCTGTTCAAGCAAATTGTAGCTGTTGTGGGTGCATCGGTATATGCATTTGTATTCACCTATTTAATGTTGATTATCATTAACAAAATAACTCCCGTAAGAGTTTCTGAGTCCGATGAAACGATTGGTTTAGACAACTCGCTTCACGGCGAAAGTGCATACGACGGCGCGTTGTAAATTTATTGCGATCTAAAATATTTCAGTAAAGGTTCTCTTTGGGGAACCTTTACTGTTCTCCTTAACTATTAATTGCTTACTTTGCTCATAAAAACCGTGAATGTTTAGGAGGTCTATCAATCGGAAATTAATGATTCTGTTTTTTGCCGTTGGGGTTTCGGCTCTTTCGGTTATTGGAACCTATTCATACTATAATGCAAAGAGCGCTCTATTAAAACGAACCCTGGAGCAGCTCACCTCAATTAGGGTGATAAAAAAGGGGCAGGTTGAGACATACTTCCAAGAGCGGTTCAAGGATGTAAATGTATTATCCGAAAACTTTTACCTAAAAGCTCTTGTGGATGATATTTACGCCAAGGAAAATAGTACTCCTTACAACGAGCATTACTCTTCAACCTACTATAGAACTATTGCCGAAAAGCTAAACTATAGCCTTTTGGGATACGAAGGGATTTTTTTGATTGTTGATTTAGGTAAGGATGAACTCGATATCTTCAGCTTTTTAAGCGATGGCATTAGCCATATCAAACCCGACACAACATATTATGCCCAATTTCTCAAAGTTTGGAGATCAGCTTCACTATACGAGCAACCTTACATTCAAGATTTTTCGAAACGCCCCCAAACCGAAGAACCCGTTAGCCTAATTGGTAAGAGCGTGCCATCAAGCATAGGGAATCATAAAGCAGTGTTAGCCATTCAAATTCCCATTACAGAAATCAATCGCCTTTTACTTAACGAGAACCCGGAAAATGGTTTGGGCAAATCGGGGGAAGTTTATCTTGTTGGCGATGATTACCTTATGCGAAGCAGCTCACGATTTATACCAAACTCAGTATTGAAAACAGTGGTTAATACTCAGAGTATTCGCAATGCATTTAATAACAAGTATGGATCTGCCCTTATTGACGACTACCGAACGGTTTCTTGCCTAAGTTCTTACGACCGATTGGCTATGCCGGGTATAAATTGGGCCATTGCAGCTGAAATAGATTATAGCGAGGCCATGATTCCTATTAAATCGATTAGAAACGATATTCTATTCCTCTCAATTATTATATGCGTTTTACTTTTCTCAATCTCCCATTTCATATCACGAACTATTACCAATCCTATTATTAAGCTCAAGAATGCTGCTCAACAGATTGGTGAGGGAGAGTTAGAAGTTAACCTTCAGTCGGATTCAAACGATGAGATTGGCCTGCTAACCGATACATTTAACACCATGGCAATACAGCTAAAGCAGGAGCGGCTTAAGCGTATGTCTGCCCTTTACGATGGGCAGGAGATGGAGCGCCAACGGATCTCACGAGAACTCCACGATGGCCTTGGCCAGAAAATGGTTGCCATCAAGCTTCAACTTGAAAGCACAAGCAAACAAAATCCTAAGGAGGTGAAAGAAACCATTACGGAGGTGAAAGAAAACTTTCTTAAAACTATCGATGAGGTAAGGCAGATTTCGAACAATCTTGCACCAAATATTCTTAACGAATCGGGAATAGATATTGCCCTTCAAAGCCTTTGCAACTCCATAAAGAAATCAACACGAATTGATATTGAACTCACAGTTTTTGGCGATTACAACACCTCAAACCCAAAGATAAAATTTTATGTTTACCGAATTGCACAGGAGGCACTTACCAACGCTCTGAAACATTCTGGCGCAGGCAAAATTCAGATACAATTAATTGGCAGTAAGGAAAATATAATTCTAATTATTGAAGATAATGGCAAGGGGTTCGACTACAGTGCCAATCTCTGCTCACCTTGCAACGGTATTTACAATATGAGGGAACGGGCTAGGCTTTTGAATGGTACCCTCGACATTGAAACGGAACCGACAACGGGAACAACCATTAGGCTTAAGATTCCCAAAAACCAAGCCTAGAGAATACCTTACACCTATGGAAAAAATAAAGGTTCTAATAGTTGACGATCACCAAATTGTTCGTGATGGCATAAAGAGCATCTTGGCCGACGAAGAGGATATTGAGCTTATTGGTTCAATAGAAAGCGCATCTGAAGCGCTAGAGTTCATTGAGTGCTCTTTACCCAATGTAGTAATTGCCGATTTATCAATGCCCAATATGTCGGGGATTGAATTTACTGAGAAATTATCAAACCTTTTCCCAAGCATTCAAGTGCTTATACTATCGATGTTTAGCAATGAGGAGTATATTACACAGGCAATACAAGCTGGTGCAAAGGGATATTTACCAAAACAGGACTCAACCACAGAGCTTCTGCTCGAAGCAATTAGGGCAGTTTATAATGGGGATGAGTACTTTAGTCCATCAGTATCAAAAGTTGTGATGCAAAATTTTGTTCGAAATGCAAAGCACTCAAAAAATAGTGATGCGATTAGCAAGAATCAGCTGACACAACGCGAAATGGAAATCCTTAAAATGTACGTTGAAGGATTTACAAATTCCGAAATTTCCGCAAATCTCAACCTCAGCATTTACACCGTTAAGACCCACAAGAACAACATTATGCAGAAGTACAACTTCAAAAGCACAGTAGAGATGATAAAGTTTGCAATAAAGAATAACATTGTAGAATTGTAGAGTAATGTATTGCTCTATCATCTGTAAGACTTTGGGTAACTATATCTTATTAACCCTCTCCCTTCTCCTGCTCAGCAGCAATAGGCCCAAAAAGGTTAAGGCTCCATTAACCATCAGCAGCTCAAACCCAAACTCGTACCCGTTGAATAGCGCTGCAGAATATTTAGCAAGGAAGAAGCAAATAACAGGTGAGGCTATTGCCACCAGTGGTACCCATTTGTCCCGAACTTTAAATCGAGTGAACATTCCAAATGCATAAAGACCTAGCAGTGGTCCGTAGGTGTATCCAGCAACGGTGAATATTGCGCTAATCACGCTCTCGTTGTTAACGGCCTTAAACACCATGATAACCGCCGCCATAAGCAGAGAAATACCAATGTGAACACGCCTTCGTATACTTTTCACCTCCTCCTCGGTTTTTCCCTTTGGATTTAGAATATCAACAGTAAACGAGGTGGTGAGGGAGGTTAGCGCCGAGTCGGCGCTGGAGTATGCGGCCGCAACAATTCCAAGAATAAACAGGATACTTACCACCGTTGGGAGGTAACCCTGAGTGGCAATTATTGGGAATAACTCATCGGTTTGATCGGGAATGGTAATACCTTGTTGCTGCGCAAATACGAATAGCAGCACACCTAGTGATAGGAAGATTAGGTTAACCGGGAGAAAAGCAAAGCCATACCAGTACATATTCTTTTGAGCATCCTTTAAATTCCTGCAGCTAAGATTCTTTTGCATCATATCCTGATCGAGCCCTGTCATCACAATGGTTATAAATGCTCCGCTAAAGAACTGCTTTAGGAAGTGGCGCTTATCGTTCCAATCATCAAAAAACCAGGTGCGACTATGCTCGCTATCCCTAATGGTTTGCACCATTTGGCCAAACGATAAATCCATTTGCTTGGCAACAAAATATATGGTAAGCACCACGGCAGTGAGCATGGCTGCAGTTTGTAGGGTATCGGTCCAAATAATGGTTTTTATCCCGCCCCTATTGGTGTAAAGCCAAATCAACAGAATGGTAACCAATACTGTAACCACAAAGGGTACATTCCATGTGTCAAAAACGGTAATTTGCAGAACGGTTGCCACCAAAAAAAGTCGGAATGATGACCCTACCAATCTGGAAATCAAAAAAAACATAGCCCCCGTTTTATAGCTGTAAAAACCAAACCTACCCTCGAGGTATGTGTAAATTGATGTGAGATTTAACCTGTAGTACAAAGGCAGCAGCACGTTGGCCACCACAAAGTAACCCAGCAGATACCCAAGCACCAGCTGCAGATACGAGAACTGAGTATCGCCAACGTAACCCGGCACCGAAATAAACGTAACACCCGAGAGCGATGCCCCTAGCATTCCAAAAGCCACCACGTACCAAGGCGATTGCCGATTGCCAAGGAAGAACGATTCGTTGTTGGCGTTACGGCTAGTTAGCCTCCCAATTACAATTAGTACCAAAAAGTACAAGGCGATGATAAGAATCACCCAAGCTGGATTCATAGCAGAAAATGTTAATAATTCTGCAAGTCTAGGGAAAAATGGGCGAATAAAAAATTTTTTCTGATGCCTAGCATTGGTCGATTATTTGTAGATTTGCAATAGTTTGAACAGGAATAATTATGAACATTCACAGTTTCCCATCGAAACTACTTGAGAATGCGGTTGATGAGTTTGCCAAGCTACCCGGCATAGGGCGTAAAACGGCTTTAAGGTTGGTACTGCATCTTCTGCGCCAGCCCAATGGCGATGTGGAACGCTTTTCGCAAGCCTTTACAACCCTTAAAAACGAAATTAAGCATTGTAAGATGTGCAATAGCATCTCCGACACGGAGATTTGCAGCATCTGCTCCAATCCACACCGCGATAGCACCACGGTTTGTGTTGTTGAGAACATCAAGGATGTCATGTCAATCGAATCGACCAACCAGTACAATGGGCTATACTACGTGCTGGGCGCTGTGATAAATCCCATGGAGGGTATTGGCCCTGCAGATATAAAAATTGAGGGGTTGATAAACAAAATTCAAGCAGGTAACGTAAAAGAGGTTATTATGGCCCTTAGCCCAACCCTTGAGGGAGATACAACAAATTTTTATATCTTTAAAAAAATTAAACAGTTCCCTGTTTCCATTTCGGTAATTGCCAGGGGCGTTGCTTTTGGTGATGATTTGGAATATGCCGATGAGATAACGCTGGGGCGTGCAATCGTAAATCGCACCAAATTTGAGACAACCATTGCCAATTAAGATACCTTTACATCACAAGGATGAAACATAGAATCTGCATAATTATCGCTTTAGCCATACTTGCCTGCGCTCCTGCCCTGGCTCAAACTTCCAATACAACATCCGAGGGGATTAAGAAACTTGAAGCACGCGAACTGAAAGAGGCCATCAAACTATTTGAACAGGCTTTAGATCAAGACTCTAAGGATCAGGTTGCCCTTTCGGGGATCATCAAAGCCCATCTGCTTTCGGAAAACCTAAGAGACGCGCAGAGATATATTGAAATGGCAATTCAGGAATTTCCCTCTAGCCCCGAGTACTATTTGCATCAGGGGATCTTTAACAACAAGCGAGCTCAGTATCGAAGAGCAATTGAAGATTTTAACAAGGCTCTCGAGCTAAGTGGCGACAACATCGATATCCAGATCTACATAAACCGGGGGGTTTCCCATATGCAAGACGAAAATTATGGCGATGCCATTGCCGATTTTACCGATGCGCTAAAGATCAACCCTCGACATGCTAGCGCATTAAACTACAGAGCGTTTGCAAACTATCGTATTCAGAATTACAACGAATCAATAAACGACTACAACAAGGTGCTTGATCTGGATCCCAATAATGCCATGGGGTACTACAACAGGGGTATGTCGCACTTACGCTCCGGCAACAAGGCTAAAGCATGTCCCGATTTTCATCAGGCTTGCAGCCGTGGCAACAGAAATGCCTGCCGGATGATTGTTACCGAGTGCTCGGGCAGTCGGTAATCAACCCTATATACCCAGCAACATCTTTTCTGGATTTGCTCCACTCGTTAGCATCCGCCCGGGATTTTCTAGCATCTCCTTTATTTTGTGCGCTACATCAACGACCTGAAAATATAAGTTATGCAATCAGGTAGTTAGGCGCAAGTATACTGGACCAGACAGAAATACTTATATTTAAAAAACTCGAAAGATATTGTATCTTTATAGTCTAAAAAAAAATAAATGACTGGTAATAATGAAATTGTGGAAATTGACCCTAGAATTCTTGTTTGGGCAAGAACTAGGATTAATATGTCAATTTCTGAGGTTGCTAGGAAATTAAAAAAGGATGAACAAATAATCCAGAATTGGGAAAATGGTTCTGAGTTACCTTCTTTAGCACAATTAGAGAAACTTGCCTATAATATTTATAAGGTTCCTTTTGCTGTGTTTTTTTTAGCAGAACCACCTGATGAACCTCAAATTAAAAATCAGTTTAGAACTATCCCAACTCAAGAAATAGAACTTCTACCTTATGAACTTATGTTAAAAGTTAGGGAAGGGCAATATTTTCAAGAAGTTTTAAAAGAAATTTTCAATGGAAAAAATCCTTCATTAACACCAATTTTTAGAAGAATTAATAATTTTTCCGAAAGTAATCTACTCGGCTCTTCTAAAGATGTTAGAAAAATCTTAGGCGTTAACAAATCAATTCAGAGTAATTTTAAAGATACAACTGAATCTTTTAAGTATTATAGAGAACAATTAGAGAAAAACGGAATTTTCGTATTTCAACAAACACTAAAAGATTTTTGCAGAGGTTACTCTTTATATGACCCCGAGTTCCCTATTATTGTCATAAATAGTTCTGAGGAATCAGATACAGGGAAAAACTTTACCATTTTTCACGAATTAGGACATCTGCTTCTTAATACAGGTGGTATAACAAATGACTATACATATAACAGCCACAATGCAGAAGAAATAACTTGCAATAGTTTTGCGTCCAATGTTTTAATTGACAATAACGAAATCTTAAATAACCAGTTAGTAATCAACAATAAATCATATGAATGGTCAGAAGAATTACTTAGAATACTGGCTAAAGACCATAAAGTAAGCAAAGAAGTTGTATTAAGAAAATTATTGGATTTAAAATTAACCTCTTCAGTCTTTTACAACACTAAAAGGAATGAATGGCTCAACAACCCTTTCAAAAGGAAAAAAAGCGGTGGAGGCGACTTCTATAGAAATAAATTATCAAAATTAGGACATTATTACTCTACAATTGTTTTGAATAATTTATACAATGGAAGAATAAATCCATATCAAGCCTCAGAATACTTAACTCTTAAAATCAATCAAATCCCAATTATTGAAAGACTTGTATTTAAATAATGGTTTCCGATAATATAAAATACATATTTGACTCAGGTCCAATAATAGACTTTAAACATTATTATGAAGATGTTTTTATTTCATTATGGGATAGATTTGAAGAATTAATAGAGAAGGGTAGAGTTATATCTTCAATTGAAGTGTATCGAGAGTTAAAACAGCGAGATGATGATGCAGCTGCAATAGCAAATAAGTATAAAATTATTTTTCATAAGCCAATACTTCAAGAACAACAATACGTACAAGAGATTCTTGCCAAACATAGCGAGCTTATTAGATTTAAAAACATTGTTGGTGGTGCGCCTGTTGCAGACCCATTTATAATAGCTCAAGCAATTGTTAAAAAAGCAACCCTAGTTACTACTGAAAAATTCAAACCAAACGCTCATAATGTCCCAAATATCTGTAAAGAATATGGGGTAAATGTTTTGAACCTAAAAGATTTTTTCCTTCTAGAAAACTGGAAATTTTAATAAAACCAGCGCCTAGCAAGGGGTTTAACCAATTTATGATCAATGGGTTAAATAATCGAATTGGCACACAAGTAGTTTTTTTAGCGTGGGATGAATCCCAAGCCCCGAACTCCCAAACTGGTCACACCCTCAGCCGCTATTGTTATAAGTTTGAATCCACCCACCCACCGGTGTGTCCGGCAGTAAATTTACCCTGTGCTTTGTGGTTTAAATTTCTCTACTTTTTTGGCTACCACCCAAAACAGTAGCAAAAAAGGTCACCGCTGCCAGCGCGGTCTCTCGAACTCTAAGAAGCCAAAACAGCTGGGGCAACGGTAGGAATGCTGATCAGAAATATGAATGCTGCCGGATGATTGTTACCGAGTGCTCGGGCAGTCGGTAATCAACCCTATATACCCAGCAGCATCTTATCTGGATTTGCTCCACTCGTTAGCATCCGCTCGGGATTTTCTAGCATCTCCTTTACCTTTGTTAAAAATCCTACGGAATCCTTTCCATCGATTATTCTATGATCGTAGCTTAGGGCAATGTACATCATGGGCCGTATCTCCACCTTGCCGTTTACGGCAACTGGCCTTTCCATAATATTATGCATGCCCAAAATCCCCGATTGCGGTGGGTTAAGAATTGGTGTGGATAGCATAGAGCCAAAAATTCCGCCATTGGTTATGGTAAAGGTTCCTCCCGACAAATCGTCGAGGCCAATGCGCCCTTTGCGTCCCTTCTCGGCTAAATCGAGAATACCCTTTTCTACTTGAGCCATGGTAAGGCTCTCGGCATTGCGAAGTACTGGAACCATCAGCCCCTTGGGGGTTTGCACGGCAATTCCAATATCGTAGTAGTTGGGGGTTACAATCTCGTCGCCATCAATCTGCGAATTAACCATAGGGTGATGTTTTAGCCCCTCGACAACTGCCTTGGTGAAGAACGACATGAACCCAAGCTTAATCCCATACTTCTCCTGAAAATCTTTCTGATAGGCTTTTCTCATCGTCATAATCCGGCTCATATCCACCTCATTGAAAGTGGTGAGCATAGCCGTTTCGTTTTTCACGGCAACAAGCCGTTGGCTTAGCTTCTTACGCAGCTGGCTCATGGTGGTTCGCTCCTCGGCTCGCTCAGCGGGTTTTTGCATCGGATCTGCAAAACTTCCTGCTGCCAGCGCAGCGTTCACCTCGTGAGTGGTTATTTTCTTAAGCCCCTTAATGATATCATCAACGCTTACCCCCTGCTCGTCCATTAGTTTACGGGCTAGCGGAGTTACCTTGACCTGAGAGGATTCAGGCTGAGGTTGGGGTGCAGACTGAAGCTTAGATTTAGGTTCTGGCTCAGGTTCTGATTCCGGTTGAGCTTTCGGCGCAGTATCGGTTGGGGTTTCGGCACTTTCGGGTTTTTGCGCATCGGTATCGATGATGCAGGCCACCTCGCCCACCTTTATGGTACCGCTTTGCACCTTAATGCTTACCACCCCGCTATGGCTGGCCAGCAGGGGCAGCGTTGCCTTTTCCGACTCCACCTCGGCAATCTCCTGATCTTTCTCTACCCATGAATTATCGTCTACTAGCCAGTTGGCTATCTCCACCTCTGTAATTGATTCACCTGGGCTTGGTATGTGAATTTCGACTTTCATAATTATTATTTTAGACGGAAGATTGAAGACCGAAGCAATGCAGATGAATGGTTCTCAATGCATTTGAATCACCTTCTGGATCACAATCTCTCTTCAATTTTACACTAGTTAAGTTTTGACTTAAATGCAGAAATCATATTCATTAAATTGTAGGCATAATCGTAATGCTTATGGAATACTTCCTCTGAAACATAGTTCCTGCGGAAAGCTTTATGCAAACAGGTTACTAC
>DDWD01000151.1 GCA_002345825.1 Bacteroidales bacterium UBA2295 | reverse complement strand
TCTAGTAATGAATGACATATTTTTTTCTGCAAATACTTTGTGGAACTCTGTGTAATCCTTCGTGAAACTTTGTGCTATAGCTATTTTACTATTACACAAAAAACACAAAGAAGACACAAAAACCGCACCTGCCTGCACTGCCGTTTAGGTAGGCAGGAAGAAACATATTTAAAGTACAGAAATACTGGTGTATATGCGTTAATATTTTGCTTGCGAAAGTTGAGTTATATATCAATTATTGTATTGAGTTCAGCGTTACCCTTTTTTTACTATCAATATTGGTTTCCTTGGTAGATGCGAATTAAATAGTGACCTTAACATCATTACTGACCAATTTAAGCCTACCTTTACACTTTATTTTAAATCAAGATATTAGAATGCAAGTAGCAGTTAATAGAAAGAATATAAAGTTTACACCCGACCCAAGCAGGGTGATTGCTCGCTTTCTATACACCAACGACGAAAGAAGCGAAAATATCATTCGTGGCGTTTTAGCAATGTCTGATATGGAGGCTAGAACGACAATGAGTCAAGTGCTAAGAGGATTCTCCAAAAGGCACAGAAATATTTCAAAGATTTTTGAAAAACATTTTAATAAGCTTTCCCATATATTTGATAGGATGGGAATCAATCCAAATGAGGTTAATCAATCTCAAAAAGTACTAATAGGCTCTTACTTTACCATGGAGTATTCCATTGAGTCGGCTGCTTTTTTTAATCCGTCCATTGTTGAAGATCCCGATCAGTCGGAGCTATTGCAGGGCGAAAAAAGGGTGATTCTAAGTTTCAGGGCTACAGGCGAAGGGCATATCTCATCCATTGTTTTCCGTTCGGCTGTTATTGATAGGAATTGCGACCTGATTGTTGATCCGGTAGGTAACATGTTGGCTGAGGCAGATCGGATTGAAAGGCATATTTACGATAAAACCTCTTTCATACATACTCTCGATGATATGAGGGAATTCGACAATAAGATATCGCCCATGTTTGTTTTTGAGCGTTTGGGTGACAAATTCACCTACGATGAGCTATCGCGGGCAATCAGGGAAACGAAGCTAAGCCGTAAGCTAACCCCCGAAAAGGAGGCTACCATTAACAAGATTCTGTGGATAGCGCTCTCGCATTACGAAATTGATTTTTCGCTTGACTCAGCTATCTCCGAGAGGGTAATTTTCCCCATATCGGAAACGGAAAGGAATGGAATTGAGGATGCTCGTTTTGTAAAGTTCACCGGTGATGATGGCCAGGTAATTTACTATGCTACCTACACTGCGTACGATGGTTTAACAATCCTACCAAAGCTGCTCGAGACCAGAGATTTCTATCACTTTAAATGTATCCCTATACACGGTGAGTTAGCGCATAATAAGGGAATGGCCCTGTTCCCAAGAAAAATAAATGGCAAGTACGCCATGCTCTGTAGGCTCGATGGAGTGAATAACTACTTAGCCTATTCCGATAATTTGAGTGTTTGGCGGGAAGCTAAGCTAATACAGACGCCAAAATATCCATGGGAGTTGGTTCAGGTAGGTAACTCGGGTTCACCCATCGAAACGGAAGAGGGATGGCTTGTAATTACCCACGGAGTGGGCCCAATGAGGGAGTATGCTTTGGGGGCATCGCTATACGATCTGGATAATCCAGAAAAAGAGGTTGGAAGGCTAAAGTCGCCGTTATTGGCTCCTAACGAGGAGGAGAGGGAGGGCTATGTGCCCAACGTTGTTTACTCGTGCGGATCAATTGTTCACAATGGGAATCTGGTTATTCCCTACGCCATGTCCGATTACGCCGCTACCTACGCCACGGTTAATCTTAAGGAGCTGCTTGATGAGCTTAAACGACCCAACGATTAGTTTTTACTTACTCCTTGATGAGAAATAGTTCAGAATTTACCCTGCCGGAGAAATTACAAATATTTAATGATGAGTGATGAAGTTGGATAGGAATGGATATCGTTCCAAGGTTTCTCTTTCCTTTTACATTCAACCTAATTTTTCAAAGTTCAACTGTTTACTATCATTTCGGCGTTCGATGTTCATAATTCAATATTCTACATTTTTTTCGAGCATGAAAAAATCTATAAATGCTTTACGAGGCTTCTCGTGTAATAGCAATAATAGACCCATTACTTCATCCTCACCCAAGAGAGCTTGTGGGATTGTTATGAGATAAATGTCTATTCACCTCCCAAAATCTTCCTGTAAATCTCCAAGTACCCCTCTATCATCTTCTCACGGCTAAAGTTTGATACTGCGTGCTTCCTGCAATAATCTCTATTAATCAGATTGATGTTCGCTACCGCATCAGCTGCCTCATCAATGGAATTAACCAAATAGCCAGTTTTACCGCTAATGATTAGCTCGGGCATTGACCCTCTGTTAAATGCAATTACGGGTGTTCCGCAAAGCATCGCTTCGGCAACGCTTAACCCAAAAGGCTCGTCAAAACTTATTGGATGTAGTAAGGCATAGGCTTCGCCCAGTAACTTGTTGCGCTCACTGGGCCCCGAATTGCCAACAAATACAATATCATCATTATTGATAAAGGGCTTAACCTTGCTGTCAAAATACTCCTGATGCTGAATTAATCCGGAGATTTTTAGCTTATAACCCGATTTTTTTGCGATTTCAATAGCTTCAGATGTACCCTTCTCAGGATGAATTCTACCGAAGTATAGTAGGTACTGCTTTGGTTGAGGGTGGAATGTAAAGTCGTTCACATTTATACCATTGTAAACCGTGCCGATGTAATTGAGCATAGCACTGCGATCGGAATTGCTAATGGAAACGTAGCTGCTAGTGCTGTTGTACTTTTTATAAACTGCAAGAATTTTTGGGGATGAAAAACCATGGATGGTAGTTAGCATTGGCGTTTTAATTAAACGCGAGTAGGTTAGGGGGAGGAAATCAAAGTTGTTGTGAATTAAATCAAAATCGCCTGCCTGTTCCATTAAATGGCTTATGTGTAGGCACTCTCCAACTTTGGCATCAAGTTCAGGATTTTCGGAGTACGATTGCTCGCAAACATACTCCAGTTTGCCCATTGTAATAGAATCGCCTGTTGCAAATAGTGTAACATCAATGCCTTTGTTAACTAGGCCTTCTGTAATATTTGAGGCAACCTGCTCCCATGGGCCATACTTGCGGGGTGGCGTTCTCCATGCGATTGGCGATAGGATGGCAATTTTCATTTTGATACTAATTTTTTTGTGCCCACTACTAATTGGACTATAATCATATAAATCACCTACAAAGCATCCCTCGGATTATTCAGGCAATGGTCAACTAGCTCTTCAATTATGGCTGTGCCAACGCACATCACCTTATCGGCACCGCCCCAGTAAATTTTAATGCTACCATCGTCCTCGGGAACGGCTCCGCAGGAGAAAACCACGTTATGCACGTAACCCGTTAACTCGTAAGATTCTTCGGGTTGTAAAATCCATTCGTCGCCAACGGCAATAATTTTCGATGGATCTTTCAGGCTATGCAATGCAACACCCAAACGGTAAACAGATCCGTCCATGGTAGGAAATACGCCGTGATAGATGCTCAACCAACCCCGTGAGGTTTTAATTGGCGGAGCACCGGGGCCAATCTTCATTTCGTCCCAATGGTACTGTAGTGGCTTCATAATTAGCTTCGACTCGCCCCAGTACCTTAGGTCGGGGGAGTATGATATCCAAACCGACCAAGGCGATATTTCGGAATGGGGACGATCGAGCCGTGCGTATAAGCCGTTAAACTTCTCGGGGAAAATCACAACATTGCGGTAATCGGCCTGGGTGATAAGAGAGAACCGCTCAACGGTTTTAAAATCTTTGGTCTTTGCCAGTGCAATCCTAACGCCGTGACGAGAGTATGCGCTGTAGGTTATAAGATACTCACCATCAATAAAAACAATGCGCGGATCTTCCAATCCGTACTCCTCATATTCTTTGAATGGGCCACTGGTAGCGGGAGTCATAAAAGGTTCATGATCAACCTTAAAGTTGTAACCGTCGTCGCTTACCGCCTTGCCCAGTATGCTTCTTCCGTTAAGTTTATGCGACCGGAATATCATTATGTACTTGCCGTTATGCTTAATAACGCCTGCGTTATGCACGGTTGCAACGGGGTAGGGTACATCGTTAGTGGTAAGTATAGGGTTGCTTTTGTATCTCTTTATCAGCATAATGTGTTTTTTTAATGAGTATTACAGTATAAAAAGTCCTACTTCATTGCCACCCGAAGAGAATTTTATGACAGGGAGAAAATATTGAATATCGAATATTGAATATCGAATAATGAATGATGAAGTGTAGAAAGGAATGGATATCGTTCCAAGGCTTCTCCTTCTTACCTCAACCATCCAAATTTTCCAAAGACCTTTCGTTTTCCATCACTTGAGCGTTCTAAATTCAGCATTCAGTGTTCGGTATTACGATACGTGTTCGTGCTCAAACTCTTCAAAAGCCTGTAGCACTGTTAGGTGAGAGATTAGGTAAGCCAGTGAGCTCTCTGCGCCCTGATTCCGATTAATGCCATCCATTTCAAATCCATCGCAGCAGCCCTTGGTTTCAAAGTCGAATAAACTCATCCTTAGGTCATTGTTTCCTAAGAACCACATGAAGCTGGTAAATAGTTTTGAAAGAAATTCCTTATCCTTTGTAACATGAAAAGCCTGATGATACATTAATACCATAGCTAGTGCATCAACCGGCTGTTGGGCAAATAGCGAACGGTCGCCATCCTTTTTGTACCATTTCTCGTTTCCAATTATCGACAGGTAGTCATCCTTAAGGGTATTCGCTGTAAGGAAGTTCATTGTATCCAGAGCGGTACGGGTAATTTTTTCGTCCTGCAGTATTTGTGCTGCATGCAGAAGTGCCAGCGGTAACATCCCATTATCATATGCCAGCAGATGTTCAAACCATTGCCACTCGGGGGAGCTGTTCTCATCAAAATGCTTCACCAGCTTATTAGAAAGGGTTTTTAGCTGCTGAACCATTGAATCGTCGCCCGGGTTGCTTCTAAGGTAATAGCATATCCCTACAATTGAATTGGCAATGGCCCTAATGGATTGAAGTTTGGTAAAATTAGGCGAAGCATCGAAGAAAATTTGCTTGCCCGTTTGGTAGTATGCGTCGTTTGGGGCATTGCCAAGCAAATATCCTAACGCCCATATAGTTCTACCGAATGAATCTTCGGAGCCCACCTCATCCAGAAAGTTTCGGTTAAAACTCAAGAAGTTCCTGAACGTTCCGTCCTTGTTCTGCATATAGTGGATGTAGCTTAGGTAAACCGGGGCTAAATCGAGGGCAAGCAAATCCTTTTTCTGTCGGTAAGCCATTAGCACCATAAGTAATGCCCGCGCGTTATCATCGAGGCAATATCCGTCTTTTAGGTTAGGGATGCCAAATTTAGCATGCTGAATTATGCCGGTATCATCGGTTAGCCTTTTGATGTGGGCTAGCGAAAAAGGTGGTAGCATAAGAGGGTCGATGCTATTTTCGCTTTTTGCCATTAGTGTTGGGCTGGATGATAGAACGTTTTGAGCTAGCTCAACATAATGCCCCCCCGACATTGGCCAGGTTATGGTTCGGCCGTAATCGTAAGCTTTTTTTCGGATCTTCTTCAATTCCTCAGGGTTATCCAGAAGATCTTGGAGAATGGAGGACAGTTCGTCAGAATCGTTAAAGTTAAAGAGTCGGCCTCGTCCCTCTGCCAGTAGTTCCGATGCATGCCAATAGGGGGTTGAAATTACTGCTGAGCCTACTCCAATTGCGTAGGAAAGGGTGCCGCTGGTAATCTGGGCTTCGTTAAGGTAAGGGGTGATATAAATATCAGAAGCCGATAGATACTTAAAGAGTTCCTTTTGGCTTACAAACTCGTTGAGAAAAAACACATGGTTTTCGAGCTTAAGATTCTTTATCAGCAATTGAAGATATATTCGGTACTCCTCTCCAGCGTGGCGAAGCACGTTAGGGTGAGTTTTTCCAATAATTAGGTATAACACCTCTGGATGCTTCTCAATAACCTTGGGCAATGCCCTTATTGCTGTTTCAATGCCTTTATTCCGCCCTACAAAACCAAAGGTGAGCAGGAATTTCTTATTTTCCAGATTAAACTCCTCTTTGGCTACATGCTGGTTAAACCTTATGTCGGGAACCCCGTGCTCAATATATTCAATCTTACTTGCATCAACATTGTAGATTGTGGTTAAAAATTTAATGGCAATACGACTCATCACTACTACTTTTTGGGCCATTTTGCAAATTTCCTGCAAAACTGCTTTCTCGTTGTAGGATGGCGTTTTCATTATGGTATGCAGGGTGACGATGAGCGGAATTTCCAATCGATGCAGCAACGGCAGAATATATATACCATTTTGACCACCAAAAATTCCAAATTCATGCTCAAGAATACATACATCGGCACCGCTTAGGTTGATAAATTTTACCGCTTTCAAATAGTCGCGTTGATGTTCCTGCCTAATGGTTAGCTTGACCTCTTGTGGATAATCGTAGGTTTGATCGTGGTCGTTCATGGCAACAATAAACCCTTCAACTCGATTGGCTATTGTTTCAATCTCACCTTCAGTTGAAGGGGTTTTGCTAATCATTGAATTGTATAGATTCTGAGTAAATGTGGCTATACCACACTCCCGTGGGGGGTATGTTCCGATGTATGCTAGCTTCATTGCTGTTTTTGATTTATTGATCTGCCTATGAAAGGCCGTTTGATTGATTGACCTGCCTGACTGACATCGGCAGGCAGGTTGAATGATTGGCTTTCCTAATCGCCTGACCAGGTTAGTTGGGTTGGCATTCAGGCAGAGGCGAACTCGTTGTATTTATGTTTACGAATTAGTTTAGAGAATTATAGTTTACTAGCTCACCTCATCATATCCACTCTTAATAATTGTAGATAGCATTTTAAAGCGGATGTTTGCCTTAATGGTGTTGAATGAGTGGGCTGGGATAATAATTGACTGACCAGTCTCAAGATGACTAGAATTGCCATCGATAATGATTTCTGCCTTTCCGTCGATTATTTGAATGTAGTTATCGAAGGGCGACAACCTGTCGGTTAAGGTTTCGCCTGAATCGAAAGAGGCCACACTCACATTGCCCGTTGTTTTCTTAATTATAGTTTTAATCACCACCGAATTGGGTACGTACTCAATAATCTCTACAATAATTAAAATTTTGGCCTTATCTAGTTCAAGATGATCCATGGTGTATTCTGTTTTACTGGAGCGGAAAGGTAACCTTGGCATTTTCTAATCCCTTTGCTTGCACTATCCAGTTGTCCCTTTCAATGCGGGTAGGTCCAATTTCGAGGATTTCTGATATGGTTTTTATATCAGCAATGGTTAGCCTACTTATTTGGGCAAAGGTGTAAATATCGAGCTGGTTGAGTTTTTCTTCAACCCATGGGCTAATGCCTTTAATTAAGGTTAAGTTATTGGCATAATGTTTTGGCGCAGTTCCAATTCTACCGAAAGAAACATTTCGCTTCTTTTCACTGATTTTGTTCAGGATAATCTCCCTTTTCCCTTCGTTTTTCACAAGATCCTTTGCTTGGCTAACCCATTCGTCTCTCTCAATTCTTCCGGGGAAAAATTCAATGGACTCGGTTACAATCTCTACATCTTCATCGTTAAGGTTTGCAATTTGCCTAAAGGTGAAAATGCCCAATGCATTTAGCTTTTCTTCTATCCATCCACCAATACCGTTTATTACTGTAAGGTTATCGGCTTCGTGCTTGTGGGCTATTCCAATTCGCTCAAAGTAGATATTGGTGTTCCTCGCCCTGATGCGATCCAATGCCACTTCTTTTATCTCATCCTGAACAAGTTCTTTGGCTTGCTCTACCCACTCATCGCGTTCTATTCTACCCGCAAAGTACTCAATGGCGATATTAATCTTTTCAATATCTATTGCTGTAAACCTGCTTATCTGCTTAAACGAGTAAATATCAATTGCGTGAAGCCTTTCCTCAATGAAAGGGCCTATGCCGCTAATCATTTGCAGATCATCCTTGTCTTCTATAGTAGCAGTTCCAAAGCTGCTATAGTCCAGCAAATGCTTTCGTTTTGAAAATTCGAGAAGAGCCTCCTCTTGGTCGCTAATCTTTTTCTCGTTCTTTACATTCTTTTGGGTAATTCTACTGTTTTCGTTTTCGGCTGTGGCATTCAAAGTTTTCAGCTTACTAACCTCCTCCTTTTGCTCCTCAAGCTCTTTGGTTTTCTCCAGCAAATCTTTCTCCAACCGGGTGTTCTGATTTTTAAGCCTTTCAATTTGCTCTTCACGTTTTCCTATTGTTGATTCAAGTGCTGCAACTTCCCTGTTATGCATATAACGGGAGTAAAGCCAGGCCGTAACATACCCAATTATTGCCGATACCAGTAATAATGATATAATAATAAGGGTTGCTTCGGTCCTTGCCGACATTAGTAAAACTGTTATTGTGTTCATACTTTTACTATTTAATGGTTACTACTGATCTTCGGTTCTTCGCTCTGCCTTCTTCGGTGCTGTTGTCAGCAGCGGGCTCTTTCTCACCTTTTGACTCAATCCAAATTCTGCTGGCTGGCATTCCCATGCTTTCGAAATACATTTGCATAGTTTGGGCTCTCCTTAGCCCAAGGGCTTGGTTATATTCAGCAGTGCCCTCTGCATCGGCATAACCAGTTATGTTGAGTTTTGCTTCTGCATTGTGCAGGATGTATGAGTTTGATTCTTCGAAGTACTTGCTGGCTTCTGTGCCCGAAATAAAGTCGGATTTATCAAAGGCAAAGTATATTACCAAATCCTTTGGGATTGTTTTTTCTGTAGATGTCGATGTCTCGCTGGATATTACATTATCTGCAGATGCTGTTGTATTGTTGGATTTTGTGTTATCGGGATTTGCCTCAGCCACTTGTGTGGTTTGTAGTTCAGGGCATAGCCCTTTTATCTTGCAAACATAGATGTATGTTGACATTGAGGCCCAGCCAACAAATACAATTAGTCCGATTAGGAGAATTCTCATGGCGTTTTATATTTTAATTAGCAGAAATATGTATCATTCTATAAGGTCAATTTCAGCCCATTTGCATTCCGATTTGGGGGGGCTTACAGTACAAAGTTCGTCCACACACCTCCACGAAATGTTATATATTCTGTGGTAAGAGTTACATAATTCACAGGCTATGGCAACTTGTGGCTAAAAAAAGGGGTTAATTACTAACCCCTTTTATTTATGCCAACGTTGAAGTACTATCGAGGTATAATATCAATTAAAACCGTACGGTTGTAAAAGCGTTCCTCAGGGAAGTTGTTCTCATAAGGCGATGAATTTTCATCCTCACCGAAGCTATGCACAACAAATGTTACATCACCTCGGCCGGCTTTAGCTAATGATTTTTCAATAATTGCCTTAACATCGTTAGCTCTTTTCAACGATAGCCTTTTATTAAATGCAGCGTCGCCAATATTGTCGGTGAAACCAGAGAGGATAACCTTTCCTCCATTGGGAATTTTTGGCGTTACAACCTCGGTTAAATACTTAACATAGGTAGGAGTAACCTCTGGCTCATCGAACTCATAAATTACGCTGTACCTCATGGCCTGCTCATCAACCGATGGAGTCCATAGCTTCATGCTAAATGAAGCCTCTTTTTTAATGGTCATGCCTCTTTTGGTTGTTCCAATCATGGTGGCTTTGAAGTTACCATCGGGTAAGTTGCCAAGGATTGATTTACCCGAAATGCTCCTGTTATTGCCCGTGAAAGGTCCGTATTTTTGCACCTTTCCTTTGTTATCAGCTATATCTAGGGACCAAGAAGTAAACGTTTTCTCGGCATCATCAACCAAAAAGGTAACAAAACTTTCGAGAGGTGCTGTTTCAACCACAAGGATATCAACTGGTTTTAGAGGTACGTTGGGTCCAGTTTCGTAAACCATAAGTATTTCAGGTGATTCACTCCAAATAGTAACCCTATTATCCTCTTCGCGGAGGGTTTTAAGTTCTGTTGTCCTGCCAATTGGTTCAGATGCTAGTCGTGGTTTCATCTTACCATCGGTAGTAATCCGGTTGGCATTAATTCCGAAAACATTAACCAAATACTTTTTAACCGATTCGGCCATTTCTTTTCCGTTAGAAGAACCTTCAAGTGTCGATCCGGATAAGGTAATCTTTGCTGAGGGGTATTGCCCCATACGGTCGCCAAGGATGTTAATAACATTGTAGTAAACAATCATTTCGCGAGCCGATCGGCCTGGAAGCCTCTTAGGTTTAAACACCTCTAAACGATCTTCCTTAAAATCTTTTACCTGATCTTTTGAAAGTAAAACGTATCGATCGGGAATTTCCGCTGAACCAACATTGAAGAAAATGTAGTTAAGCACAGGGAAAGTTTCCCTTACTCGGCGCTCTACGGGGATATTTGCTGGTGAGTTAACGGTAAACTTTACGTCATTTTCAGCAACAACCACGGCGGGCAAAGGCCTAACCTCTTCAGCAGGTTTTACAACCTCACTGCCTCTACCAAATTTAATGGTAGCACCTACTCTAATAGTGGTTAATGTCCATGTTTGTATTGAGCGAGGATCTTGACCATAGTAGGGGTGAAACGAAACGTAAGGTGAGAACATCCACTGTGTTTGCTTTGACTGAGAAGAGAGTGGTATATCCAATCCTGCCCCAACCTGCATCGAGATAATCATCTTGTTAATTTCGCTGAAGTCTGCATTCACATCCTCTGGGGATTCCAGCTCGGGATAATTTGGGTTTACACCCTGGCTATAGGTGAACGATTTGTTATAGTTAAACGCCAAGCGGGGGCCTGCAAACAAGTAGAAGTTTGATTTGAACGGCGCTAAGCGTAAGCTAGGTTCAATGGCAATGTATGATAGGTCGGTATCTAAGTTCACTGGACAGTTGTCGCAGGGCTTAGTGATCTCATCCCACTCGCCCATACGGCCATCATATCCTGCTTGGAGCATAAACCCCCAGCGTGAATCGGGACGATGATATTCAAGTAGTGGGCCAAGATAAAGGCCCAGACCATTACCGTGGCGGAATGCAGCAGGAACAGTTATATCTGCATTCAACACCTGTGTGGTACCTTGGTAGTAGTTTAGGTTTGCACCACCAGCCACACCAAACCACCATGAAGGCCTTGTGTAGGTGTCCTGGGCTTGAAGGGGTGTGTGAGTTACAGTCATTATCAAAGCTCCTATAATAAAACCTTTGATGACCAGTTTTAAAGGGGATCGCAACAAGCGTGTGCCCTTTTTTGTATCAGTTTTAGTTTTCATAAACTTTTGGCTTTTACGGCTTAATTTCATTTGTGTTTTAGAATGAAACTATCTCCCCAAGGAATTGAAATGGGGAGATAATCTCGTCATATTTAAGGCATATTTACAGTGCTAGCATCTAGTGTAACCGCTGACTGCGATAATAACCTTCCAGTCACCGTAGTGCCGTCAGTTAAAGAGATTAGCGTTTGGGCTAGTATGTTTCCGTGGAATACAACATTAGAGCCAAGTAAAGCTTGGGTTGATGTAATCCAGAAAATATTTTCAGCTAGGGCTCCTCCTGCTAGGGTAATTGAAGCATTGTTCTGAATGGTGAAATCATCGGCAATTTGGAAAACCCATGTGTCTTTTGGCCCACCTTCGAGGGTAACCCCTTGGTTAGTTATAAGCAATCCGGTTCCCCATTTATAAAGTCCTGGAACTAAAGTCATACCACTAATATCGCCAGCGCCTAAATCAACAATTACGTCGGTAGTAAGGCCCATCGCTGCTGTGAAAGCGGTTTCTTGATCGCTTATAGCTGTAGATATATAAGTGGGTGTTGGAGGAGCATAATCGGCAGCATAAATATTCCCAACCACATAAATTGATGTTGAAAACTCAGCCGATGCGTCCATAGTTTGAGAAAACCCAGTAATTGCAGTAGCTGTTGCTGGGCTTACCCCAATATGCCCTGTAATAAGGGTAGTGTTAATTGTTGATATACCAGTTTTGGCAAGTATGGCAAAGTCACCAGCAGTTCCTAGATCAACTTGACCAGGGCCAATAGCTGGATTCTCAGTAAAGTTTGCTGTAATAACCTTGTTTCCATCCATTGTAACCAATAGTGGATTATCATTACCAGTAGCATCACCACTCCATGAATCGAAAGAATAGCCATCATTTGCCGTTGCAGTTAGTTCAACTATGTCTTCGAAATTATAACCAACCTGTTCGGGGTCTAAAAGAACTGTTCCATTTTCTGCATTAACAGTTAAGGAATACTGTGTAGTGAAGCTCCAAACAAAGTCGGTGGCAAGTGGAGTTCCCTCCTCATTCTCAGCACCAGTTGTAATGGTGGCGGTTACGGTTATGCCTGCTGGCAAATCACTTGTAGGAGTAAACGTTGCTGTTGTGCCAGAATAATCTACTGTTCCAGGAATAGAATTAGTTCCATCCATTAGGATAAACGTTGAGGTGTTTATGGTGGCTGGATCCATTGCTGTGCTAAAATTAGCGCTGATTACCTTGTTAAACTCAACATCAATATCCAAATCTACAGGATCGGTGGAGATTACAGTTGGAAAATCAGTTGCTCCAGTTGAGAACGACCAAACATAATCTTCAACCAAGGCAATTCCATCAACATTCTTAGCCCCTGTAGTAATAGTAGCCGTAAATATTTTTTCCGTAGGCAACTCACTAGTTGGAGTAAATGTTGCTGTTGTGCCAGAGTAGCTAACTGTACCCACAATTGATGTGGTTCCATCCATAACGGTAAACGTTGATGAAGTTATGGTAGCTGGATCCATGGGAACACTAAAATTGGCACTTATCACCTTGTCGAGTGCTACACCAGTAGCCAAATTCAGAGGATCGGTAGAAATTACCGAGGGAACAATGGTTGCGCCGGTTGAGAATGACCACACGTAGTCAATTTCCAGAGCATTACCCATTAAATCGTTAACCGAAGCAAGAATTCGGCATAGATACGTGGTATTATCAACAAGGGGGTTTGAAGGTGTAAAAGTTGCAACAACACCCGAGTAGGAAATAGTCCCACTTACAGGGGCTACATCTTTAGAGTTTTCTTGAGTCTCGGAGCTTTTGTTCGACTCCTTCTTTTTGGCAGCTCCACTCTCAACAATAAATGTGGCTTGAGTAAATGATTGTGGATTCATTGCCTCGTTAAAAGTTGCTGTAATAATTTGGTCCAGTGGCACATTAATCGCCATATCTGTAGGACTGGTTGATATTACAAGGGGGCAAACTCCAATGACTTCAACGTTTTCGTCCTTGCAGCTACTCATAAATGCTGTAAGGAGGAACAACGAAGCCAAAGTGCCCAACCATAATCTTTTTGTTTTCATAGTAGTTGTATTTGTTGTTTTGTAAAAGAATAATATATAGTTATTGCCCAATGGGCTCGTTGCCTGAGAGCTATGTGTTGTTCTGATTTTAAGGCTGAGTAACAACGTTTCCATCGAGCACCACGGCTGTTTGTGCCAGCGCACGACCGGATAATGAAGCACCGGTTTGTAGGGTAATGCCAGTTTTTGACAGAATTATACCCTCAAAATGTGAGGTTGTTCCAAAAGTTACCTGACCTGCCACTTGCCAGAAAATGTTTTGGGACAATGCACCACCGCTTAAAACTACATTAGTAGCTGAGCTAGTTGTAAGGTCTTCAGCAATTTGGAATATCCAAACATCGGTTGAATTGCCGTATATGGTTATATCTGAAGAAACGCTAACGGTATTAGTCCATTTGTATAGGCCAGGGCTAAGGGTAAGTCCACCAATGCTGCCCGAAGCTAGCTCGATAAAATCGGGTAAAGTGCGTCCTGCTGCATCGTTGTATGCCGTTATCATATTTTCAACGGCAGTAGTTAGGTTTATTGGCGTAGGGTCGGCCATGTCGGCAGCATACACATATCCGGTAACCTGATCGGAAGTGGCGTAGCCAGGAACTTCTGCTAGTGAGAATCCTGCTATGTAGGATGTTGCAGCGGGGCTAAGACCAATATCGCCCGTAATTGCTGAGGTTGGATTGTTATTAATCGCAGATTTAGCCAGTATTACGTAATTGCCTGCTGTACCAAGAGTTACTGTGTTTACAATTTCCTGAGTTCCACCTGTTGAAAAATCCCATATATGGCTGCTGCCAAGGGTTTTCCCGCTTACACTTTTTGCGTCAGTTGATATTGTTGCAGTGTAATCGGTTAATGCTCCCAAAGTACCCTCAGGGGTAAAGGTTGCGGTTTCTCCCGCATACTCAACTGTTCCGGGAATGCTTGTGGTACCTTGTTTAAGTGTGAATGTGTTGGCGTTTATTGTTGATGCATCCATGGCCATACTAAAAGTAGCCGTGAGCGTAGCGTTACGCTCAACTCCTTCTTCGTTATCCAAAGGGGATGTTGATGTAACAATTGGCCTTAGGCTGTTGTCTTCATCTGTATCGTCTTTGCAATTTGTAAAGAATACAATCGTTAGCAGCAAGGCTACGATTGGTAAAATTGTCTTTAATCTCATTTTAGCTGTTGTTAGCGAATCGATTATAATTAGTTGTGTAAATTATTTCTTAAATTTTGCTCTGGAGATCTCAACTCCCGAAGGGTATGATATATCGGCTTGTCCTTCGGCGGTAATAAAAATTTCGGTGAAAGCAAAGGGAGTTAACGTTTCAATGGTTGCTGTTTTTGCATTCTTGTTTGTTAGGCGCCCAATGCTTCTGATGCCCTCTGTTTCGGTAACAATCCAAGCAATGTAAACGCTCTGTGAAGGTTCGAGCCTATTGGCAGCAGCCAAGTTCTTAGCGGTTACTGAGATTTTGAAATTCCCATTCTTATCTGCCCTTTTTGAGGCCGAGATATCTGCTGCCGGGGTTACTCCCGAAGTTGGGAATTTTACTGTATTAGCACCACATGAAGAAAAAAAGAACAGAAGTGCTAGGAATGAGGTGTGTCTTAAATTCTCCATTGCGATTGACTAGTTGTTTTCCTACTCTTAAGGTTTTTCGGAGTTTTCCCCTTTGTAATGTGTGGTCATTCTGTTTTTGTAGGTATTTGTCTGATGAGTTCGACTTTACTAAAAGCGAAATCCAATGGTGGCCTGATACCATACATTCTTGTAGCGAATGGTAGATGAAGAGCCATCGCCATTGTTCTGCATCAAATCCCAGCCAACGCGCGCTCCAATTACAGCGCTGTTCAAATTGATATCAAATCCACCTAGAAAGCATAAGGTATTCCTGCGCAGGTTATCATTATCAAACTCTTCTTCCTGCTCAACATTTAGAAGCGAATTTTCAAAAACATCTTTGCTACTCATCAGATATGAGTACTGAGGCCCTGCAACTATCGAGAACTTTTCGCTAGGTTTTACTACTACCAACAAAGGAATGTCGATGTAGTTAAGTGTTCGAGTTATAGTGTAATCGCTACCAAGAATGCTGCCCGAAGCCTTAAAACGCTTTTGTGAGAAAAGAGCCTCGGGTTGGATACCCAAAAATTTACCTATTGGGATTGAGACAAATAACCCAGCAGCTAACCCCAATTTTGGGTCAGCATCAAAGTCTTCGCTCTCCGAGTCGTAAACATTTGAAATGTTTACGCCAACCTTAGGACCAAGATGTATAGAGCTTCGCATATCCTGGGCAATGCTAACATTGGCTAGTAGCGCTATAGAAACTGTAAGTAGTAATAATGTCTTATTCATTTGTTTGTTTCTTTAAATTTGGTTTAAAAAATGTAACGAACTGATAATGCTCCGCCATCGGCCCAGAAACCTGAGTAGCCAATAAAGTTAAATGCGGGTTTCCAGTCGATACTTACGTTAAAAGGTATTTCTACAAAGCTGTATTCTAATCCAAGAATACCATCTACACCGATAACGGTATAGCTTTCGCCTGCAGTACCCCAGTACTTATTGGTGTTGTCGCCATCCCAGAAGCCTACGTGTCCACCAAAACCGATATACCATTTCATACGTTCGGTATTAAAGGCTTGGCCATGAACTTCGTAAAGAAGGGTTAGCTCAAGGCCTTTCCAGCGACTTGCGATTATTCCCTCCAAAGCAGACTTTGAACTTACAAAATGCTTAATGGTTAGTCCGTTACTAAACCCTCCGCGTAGTCCAATACCAGTGTTGTAATCCTGTGCGTTGCTAAAGAAAAAGCAGCATAAAGCCAGCAGCATGGTGAATCCAAATTTTTTCATAACTATGGTTTTTCGTTGTTTCCTACTCATATGGCTTTTCGGTTTCGCCCCCGCTGAATTTGTCCGAACGGAACGGACCCAACTTTTACCCTGTGCCGGACAGTTTACTTTATGGTATTGATGATAGTTCGAAGTTCGTCTTCGGTTTTCCCCAGCTTGTAGCTTAGGCGCTCTATCATCTCTTTCTCTTTATTTCTGTAGAAGTTTAAATCCTCATCGGTGATATTGGGGTACTTTTTTTTAAGTTTTCCCTTTCTCTCATTCCAGAATCCTACCATATGATTTTCCATTGTGATGTGTTTTGATGTAAGTAGACTTTGGTTGTGTAAAGATACCCTGGGGGATGTAGCCTATTGTTATACAATTATCTATATAAATTGTATATTTCACAGATTGGGATGGCTTGAGCTGCCTGCACAAGAAATTTTGCTTGGATGGGGGGGATGATCAAATTTTACTGGCACATCATCTTGGCGAGTTGCTTTCGCGATAAGTAAATTCTGCTTTTAACAGTTCCTATGTTTAGGTTGAGTTTTTCGGCAATTTCCTCATACTTGTATCCCCTCATCCGAAGCTGGAGCGTTTTACGGTAGGGCTCTTGGAGTTGTTCAATGCTATCAACCAATTCGGAAGCACAGTAAACCGATGCCGGATCGCTAAAACTGACAGTTCGAGTATTGTTACAAAGTTGCGACTCATAATTTCTTTCACTGTAGATATTTTGTCGTTTGCAACGTCGGCAATCGTTGATAAATGTGTTTTTCATGATGGTGAAAACCCACGCTTTGAGGTTTGAACTGTAAATAAACTTTTCTCGATTTGCTAACGCTTTAAGAATGGTTTCTTGCACAAGATCTTTTGATTGATCCTTGTTGCCTGTCAGGCTGTAGGCATAAGCTATAAGGCTTTTGTGTAGCTTAAGCAGTTTATCTCGAAATTCTATTGTTGTCATAAAATCGATTATTTGATAATGTTTAGGCTTGGTCCTTTTTTGGGCATTCTCCCCAGTTCTGACCCTTTTTAATCTACTATTGCAGTATTGTCATCGATATTGGATGACACTCAACCTGCTGTTGGGTATTACCTTTTTTACAAGTAGGTATTTGTTCCTACTTCGCAAGCTCTTCGCTAATTTTTGCTAGCAGGGCATCAATTTTAATGGGTTTGCTTATAAAATCGGAACAGCCACTTGTTAAGGCTTCGTTCTTGTCATTTTCGGTTGAATAAGCGGTTAGCGCAATTATTGGTAAATGCGGCCTAAATTCCTTTATATGTTTGGTAGCCTTGTAGCCATCCATTATGGGCATTTTTATATCCATCAGCACCAGGTTAATGTTCGGGTTCGATTTACAAATTTCAATTGCTTCCATACCATTTCCCGCCCTGATGATATTTATTCCCGTATCCGATAGCAAAATTTCCAGCAGCATGAAATTCGAATCGTTATCCTCGGCAATAAGTAACGTTTTATTGGGCTCGAATTCGAAACCTAGTCCTTTGGTTGAGGGAATTTTTGGTGACTTAATTGAATTCATCTTTTTATATGGAATGGTAAAATAAAATTTTGATCCTTTGCCTAACT
>DDWD01000138.1 GCA_002345825.1 Bacteroidales bacterium UBA2295 | reverse complement strand
ACACAAAAGTTTTGTTGGGGTTTTAATATATTTGCCAAATGCGATAGAATTACCGTGATATTGCACCGATGCTTTTTTCCCAAAAAAACTTTTGTGTTATGTAGTACGAGATGAGTCATCTTTTATGATTTGTTTACTCATACGATGGTTGGGAGTTAATGAAACAGGAGGGTTTCAAAGCTCTGTCGGCCGACAAAATTTACTATCTTTGTATTATGACTAAGCTAACAGAAAATAAAAGTCCTCTTGGTGAGGTTTTTGGCTTTCCTTTTGAGAATGAAGACCCGAAAGCCCAACGATATAGAAAACAGAAACTTTGTCCTTTCAACAACAAGGTTCCTAACTGTACAAAGGACAAAGCAAACAATCCACTTGGAGTTTGTAGTGTTTGGCATAATGGAACATCAATAATAACATGTCCAACAAGATTTCGAGAAGATTGGTTAATTGTTGAACAAGCTGCTGAATTTGCGTTTGGGAATAAAGCAACATGGACATCCTTGTCTGAAATCAAACTTGTTGACAAGAACAGTCAATCTGCAGGTAACATAGATTTTGTACTTGTTCAATACAACGAGCTAGGTCAGTTGATAGATTTTGCATCACTTGAAGTCCAAGGAGTTTATATTTCAGGAAACCTTAGGAATCCATTTGAAGAGTATATCAAAAAAACTTCTAAAGACTTTGAATGGCCCACAGGATATAACTATCCCAAACCAGACTATTTATCATCATCTCGAAAGCGCCTTGTTCCACAAATGCTTTACAAGGGTGGAATATTTAAATCTTGGAAAAAGAGACAAGCTGTTGCTATACAAAAGTCATTTTTTGAAACACTTCCTTCACTGCCGACAACCACTAAGTCAAAGGCTGATATTGCTTGGTTTCTGTACGATCTTGTGTATGATAAGAGGCAAAAGAAAAACAATCTCGTACTAAATGAAATAGTTTACACTGAATTTGAATCAGCACTTTTAAGGATTACCACTCCCGAACCCGGAGGGATTACTGACTTTATAAATATTTTACAAAACCGACTTGACGAGCATCTAGACAAGAATCCACCTGATGCTCCATCATTAACAGACGTTGTAAGCAGATAATTATGGATGGACAATTATCAATATTTGAAACCCTGTCTGCAGGTCAGGTAGGCAAACAAAAAAGAGCAACTTCTAATGTAGTAAATGTAGCTTCAGTTCCCCAAAGAAGTCCATTTAGATATCCAGGAGGAAAGACTTGGTTGGTTCCTGTCGTGAGGAAATGGCTTAAACAATCAAAAGAGCCCAAAATATTAATTGAACCTTTTACTGGTGGTGGTATTGTCAGTCTTACAGCGGCATTTGAAGGATTGGCTGACAAGATTGTAATGGTTGAACTAGATCATGAAGTAGCCGCTGTTTGGGAAGTAATTGTTAATGGTGACCATAATTGGTTGGCAGATAAAATCTATTCATTTGATCTTACTCCAGAAAATGCAAACACTATACTTCAAAAGAAAGACAAGACTACACAGGAACAGGCTTTTAGCACTATACTTAAAAATAGAATTTTTCACGGGGGTATTATAACCAAAGGTTCAGGGCTTATAAAAAATGGAGAGAACGGCAAAGGAATAAAATCTCGTTGGTATCCCAAAACCTTGCGAGATAGAATTATAGCAGTTGGGTACGTTAAGACAAAAATGGAATTTATTGCCGGTGATGCATTCGTTGAGTTGGAGAGAATTAAGAATGACGCAGATGTTTATTCATTCATAGACCCGCCCTACACAGTTGCTGGGAAACGACTTTATACCCATTTTGAGATTGACCATGATGCTTTATTTGCTTTAACTGCAGAACTTAAAGGGAAATTTATGCTAACCTATGATGATACAGAAGAAATAAGGGGGTTAGCCAGAAAATACAAGCTTGATTTTAAGACGATTCCAATGAAAACTACCCACCATATTCAAAAAAATGAAATTATAATATCGGACAATTTTGAATGGTGGAAATAAAGGAATGCTTATCCCAAGTATAGTGTATAGTGCATTTTACTTCGGTGAACTCTATGCAGTCCGTTGGTGGATAATGTTAGTATTGAATGATATATCTAACAAGCGGTGTCGCAGTTTATGAGATTCGTGTTTTCGAATTGTTAAACGACACATAATCATTACCATTCACTATAAATAGTTCTACTGCATATTTTTAGCAATGTTTTTCTAAATACCTACCTTGCCCCTAATTATCAACTTCGTTACCATATGGTAATAGTTTCTTTGTCTCATTAGTCAAAAAAAACTTTTTCTCGCCCAAAAAAATCAGCTATCATTGCTAGTTGTTTTGTTCCCAACGCTGGTTAGGATTTATTATGTTGTTTAAAAGTGAGTTAGATTTTTAATGCCGAATTCAATAGATGTTTTTAAGGGTAAGTTTTTTGCCATATCGTTGCAAGAGCATAAGATTCTTGGGGCAACATTCACTGCACATATTGTTGAACTGCTAAGCAGCGATGGCGGAATTTACACCGTGCTCGATAATGTTTTCCCCGATAACCTTGGCAAGTGGAGCGAACTAATATCGCCCGAGGCAGAGCGAATTGTTCGAACACTCGATGAGATAAGCGATAGCAGTATGTTTCGCGTGGTGGGTAAGAGCAAAAAATCGGTTGCCGACTTCTATAAGGCCATACAAACCGATGAGGTGTTTGGGGGCTACGTACGCTCGTATTTCGAACGTCGTATTGCCAAGTGCTATGATATATTGATAAATACTGATATTCCTATCTTCTTAAAGGATAAGAAGTTTAGCAATCTGTATCATGATCATCTACTTCTGGTGCAGGCCGAGAATGCCGAACCCGTTTTCCGATTCTCGGTTACGCCAATCGAAACACGGTACACGCTCGAGGCAACCCGTAAAGGCGAGAGGGTTAGCCTAAAGCATAGGCAAACTCAGGTTGTTACCCATGAACCCTGTATTATCCGATTGGGATATCGGTTGTTTAGGTTCGATGGCATTGATGCTAAAAAGTTGCTGCCTTTCTTCACCAAGGAGTTTATCTCCATTCCTCAGTCGGCAGAGAAGAAGTATTTCGAAACCTTTGTGTTGAATGCTGTAAAGAATCAGATTGTTATCCCCGAAGGATTTATGATCGTTGAGGCCCAGCCTTCGGCTAAAGCTATGCTATCACTAGAGACTAGGCTCAGTGGATCGTTGGGTTTAGTGTTGTACTATAGGTATGGCGATAAGAACTACCTTAGCCAAAGCAAACCTCAGAAAGAGGTGTCGCTAAAGATTGTGAACGGTAGCTACATGTACACTCGGTTTAGTAGAAATGTGGAGTGGGAGCAGTCGGTTCGGGAGACAATAAAATCGTTCGGATTATTGAATGTTCAGGGTGCAGAGTTTTATCCTCAGGTTGTTGAATCGGATTACGAATTGATATCCTGGGTGAATGCACATGCTACCTCTTTTGCACAGAATGACATTGAGATTATTCAGCAGATAAAGCAGATTAGTTACTATATTCAAGGCTACGACCTTGACTTAAAAGCAAAACTCGAAAACGATTGGTTCGATATCTATGGAATGGTTAAACTTACCGATTTTGAGTTTCCATTCATCCTTTTGCGTAAGAACATCATAAAGGGAATACGTGAGTATATTTTGCCCAACGGTGAGGTTTTTGTTATCCCAGAGGAGTGGTTTGCCAAGTTCAAAGGGCTGTTTGTGGTGGGTAGTGTCGATGGCGATAAGCTTGTGCTTCCGCAGTCGGGCTTTGGTTTTATTCAACAGGCTCAGGTTATTTGCCCCGATGCAGAGAGTTTGAAAGAGCGTTTTGCCAACGTATCGCTGGCTCAACAAGTGGCAATTCCTGCTGGGCTAAAGGCACAGCTTAGAGATTACCAAAAGTTGGGCTTACTGTGGTTGCAGCTGCTGTACGAAAGCGGGATGGGTGGATGCCTAGCCGACGATATGGGCTTGGGAAAAACCATTCAAACCCTAGCTGTGCTTCTGCATGATGCCGAGCGAAGAGAAAGCAATGGGAATCAGTCGGCTAGCAATGGATTGGTGCAAATGGGGCGAACATCGCTATTGGTGGTGCCTACCTCGCTGCTGTTTAACTGGCAACGTGAGGTACAACGTTTTGCCCCCAGCCTATCGATATATCAATTTACTGGTCCAAACCGAACGCGCTCGGTTACCGAGCTAGTTAATTACGATATTGTGTTAACCACCTATGGAGTGCTTCGTAATGATATCGATCTGCTTAAGGATGTGAGATTTAACTACGTAATTCTTGATGAGAGCCAGACCATTAAGAATCCTGCCAGCAAGGTATACCGATCGGCTGTGTTGCTAAAGGCCAAACACTTTTTGAGCCTTAGTGGTACTCCAATTGAAAATTCGCTCACCGATTTATGGGCACAGCTCAACTTCTTAAACCGCGGGATGTTGGGCTCATTGAGATCATTCAAGGAGCAATTTATTATTCCCATCGAGAAGAGTAAAGATGAAAAGGTTCAAAACGCATTAAAGAAACTGGTTGAACCATTTATCATTAGGCGTAGAAAGCAGGATGTGGCTCCCGAATTACCTGCGCTGACCGAGGAGATTATTTACTGCAACCTATCCGATGAACAGAAAAGTATTTACGAGGAGGAAAAATCGTTGGTGCGCAACAGTATTTTCGACAATATCGAAAGCGTTGGCTATGCTCAGTCGGCCATATCAATCCTTCGAGGCCTCACTCGCTTAAGGCAGATTTCGAATCATCCGCAGATGATTGAAGAGTATCAGCACGCCGATTCGGGAAAGTTCGATGAGGTTGTTCGTACTATCGAGGCGTTGGTGGAGGAGAACCACAAGGTACTCATCTTCTCATCGTTTGTAAAGCATTTAAAGATTGTTGAGAAACAGCTTTCCCAAACGGGTATTGCATACCAAATGCTGGTGGGATCCACTACCAATCGTCAGCAGATTGTGGATCAGTTTCAAAATGATTCGGAGTGTCACGTATTCCTGATATCAATAAAAGCGGGTGGGGTAGGGCTTAACCTAACTGCAGCCGATTATATCCTTGTGCTCGACCCGTGGTGGAATCCGGCAGTGGAAAATCAGGCTATTGCCCGTGCACATCGTATTGGACAGGATAAGCCTGTTTTTGTATATCGATTTATATCGGTGGGTACGGTTGAGGAGAAAATCCGCCGCCTGCAGGAGAACAAGCTGTTGCTATCGAGCCATTTTGTTGATAACTCTAACCCGCTTAGCGCCATCAGCCAGGAGCAGATGATGGAGATACTGGGGTAGAATTCATCCATAAGAAAGAGCGAAATCAATACTAATCGATTTCGCTCTTGATGTATAGAATTAACAAATTAGTTTATCCCCTTAAAAGCTCTATTCCAACGGATATTGGCAGGGAACCGCTTGTCCTTATCAAGCGATAGCCAGATAAACGACGCCTTACCCACAATATGATCCTCGGGAACAAAACCCCAGAAGCGCGAATCGGCTGAGTTGTGACGGTTATCACCCATCATAAAGTAGTAATCCATCTTAAAGGTGTAGCTTGTAGCTGGTTGGTCGTTAATGTAGATTATATTATCAATTACATTGAGTTTGTTTCCCTCGTAATGCTTAATAATCCTTTCGTATAGCGGTAGGTTTTTAGTATCGATGTCAACCGTTGTTCCCTTTTTGGGTATCCATAGCGGCCCAAAGTTATCCTCGGTCCACGGGTAGTTGGGCGAGTGGGGGAAAATGGCCTTGGTCATCATGGTAGGATTGGTATTCTCGTGCTTTAGCACCGAGTGCACGTTGTTGAGCTCTCTAATCCTATCGTACGCCTCGGTTGTTAGTGGCATCTCATAAATTCCGCCAGCAGGATTAAAGAACCTATCATCTTTGGCAATCTTAAGATCATCCAAAATTTTTGAGTTGATGGAAGTGCCATTGGTTCTGATGATGTAGTTGTACTGCATCTTTTCGATGGGTTCCTGTTTTTGCCCGTTGATGTATAGCTGACCTCGCGATACGGTAAGCGTGTCACCAGCAATGGCAACGCAGCGCTTAATGTAGTTCTCGCGCTTATCCACTGGTCTAACCACAATATCGTAATCGCGTAATACTCGCTCGCGCCCAATCTCTCTAACCACCGAGTAGTAGCTCCTATTCGATTGGAACTGAACAATTACCGTGTCGCCCTCGGGGTAGTTGAAAACCACCACATCATCGCGCTTAATATCGCCAAAACCTGCCAACCGCTTGTAGGGACGTTTAATCCACTCTAGGTACGACTTGGTATTCTTGGTTAGCGGCAATGTATGGTGTGCAAAGGGGAAGGAGAGGGGTGTGTTTGGTAGCTTGGGGCCGTAGCTCACCTTGCTCACAAAAAGGTAGTCGCCTACCAGCAGCGATTTTTCCATCGATGATGTGGGAATGGTATAGGCCTCAATGAAAAACATCCGTATTAGCGTTGCTGCAATTACTGCGAAAATAAGAGCATCAACCCACTCAACCAGTGCGGTTTGTTTTTTCACACCACGTTTCTTCCAGAAAGTCCAGTTCACCTTGCGGGTAATATGGTAATCAACAAAAATTGGAATACCGAGAAGTAACCAGTAATTGCCAATCCAAATAACCCAAAGGATAAAAATTGAGGTGGAAACTGCAAACAGAAAGTATCTGTTTTTTAAGATGTTTTTAATTTTTTCCATTATAGTGATAAGTAGGTTTGTTCAATTTTTTAAAAAATTGCAGTTAAGCTTAGCGCTTAGTTTTCAACGGTAAGTTTACTACATTTTAACGAATTATTTTAGCTTAAGTAGGTTATCCATTGTTAAAAAACCTTTTTTTCCTGCCGAGTACTCAGCTGCAAGTACTGCTCCTAATGCAAATCCTTTACGGCTTTTTGCCCGGTGGGTTAGTACAATCTCGTCCTGCTCGGAGTTTAGCGTAATGGTATGTGTTCCGGGTACGTTCCCTTCTCGCCGGGCCTTAATGGGAATTTTATTCTCAGCAGTTTCTGGATCCATTGTCCAGCCTTGCATCTTGTCAATTTCTTTTGATATTATTTCGGCCAAGGTAATGGCTGTTCCACTGGGAGCGTCCTTTTTCTGGGTGTGATGTATCTCCTCAATGGCAATATCGTAGCCTTTAACCATATTGACGTATTGTGCCATAATGCGGTTTAAGCTGAAAAACAGATTTACGCCAATGCTATAGTTCGATGCGTAGAAAAGTGCCCCATTGCCATTCTCGGCCAGCTGCTTGGCCTCGTCGAATTTATGCAGCCAACCCGTTGTGCCGCTAACTACTGGTGTGTTTACCAGCAGGCAGGTTTTTATATTTTCGAAAGCAGTTTCGGGGGTGGAGAACTCAATGGCCACATCCACTGCGTTAAGGTTGGTGTGGTTAAGATCCTTTTGGTTATCCCTATCTATAATAAGGGTGATGCTATGCCCTCGCTCCTTGGCGATGGTCTCAATTTCATGGCCCATTTTACCATAGCCAATAAGTGCAATATTCATTTGATATAAAATTTGTTGTGGCAAAAATACAAAGTTGAAGCTGTGTGAGCAAATTGTTGAGGGAGGTATTTGGTAATAGGTAAGTGGTAATCTGTGATCGCCTGTCTCGTAAACCGTCAGGTTGACGGAGAGTAATCCGTAACTCGCCATCTCCAATTCGCAACCAAACGCTCATCTCTCAACCGATACGCTCTACTTTCTCGGTAGGCAGGCAGTTGGCAGAGGGTTATTCGAAGGCAACCAACCAACCAATCAACCAATCATCCAATCATCCAGTCATCCAATCCTGCCAGAGGCAGGCATCCAATCAATTAATCTAATGTCTAATTGACGCTGTCAATTTATCTGCCTAAGGCAGGCCTGCCTGGCCGGCAAAGGCAGGGTCAATTTTCCCGTCAAACACCTTAACGGCAGGGCCTTGCAGCCAGATGTTTTGATATTTTTTGTCGGATACTCTTTGGAAACTTACGGTAAGGGTGCCTCCTCGTGCTTCGAGCGTATATGTGTTTTTGTTCTCGTTGTACCAATGATTTGCAGCAATGGCAGTTGCTACAGCTCCCGTACCGCAGGCAAGGGTCTCGCCCTCAACACCCCGCTCGTAGGTTCTAATCTTGATGATTTGATCAACAAAATGGGCAAAGTTCACATTTACCCCGGCGGGCTGCTTGCCAAATGCGTTGCGCATCAGTCTACCCTGATATGGAACATCCACGTGTTCGACATCACTAACAAACTGAATAAGGTGTGGCGAACCGGTGTTAATAATGTAGTACTCCTCGTCGAGCGTGATATCGTCCACATCAATCATTTTAAGGCGAACGGTTTGCTTGTCAATTACAATGGCCTCATGTTCACCATCAATGCCAAGGAAAAGGGATTTATCGCCAATTATCCCCAGATGGTGTGCAAACATAACTAGGCACCTGCCGCCATTGCCGCACATGGTGGCCTCGTGCCCATCGGAGTTGTAGTAGCGCATCCTGAAGTCTGCCTTGGTATCGTTTTCGAGCAGCATAAGCCCATCGGCTCCCACGCCGAATTGCCGGTGGCAAAGACTTGCTACCTCTTGTGGCGAAGGGTTTAGGTTAAGTTCACGGTTATCAATAATCACAAAATCGTTGCCTGCGCCGTGGTATTTTTTGAAGTTTATGATCATGATGGTAATCGGAAGTCAGTAATTATTGGCTAATAGTTATGGTTTTAATAGAATAGTTTAATTTTTTTATCGGTGAATATAGCGTTTTTAAGCAATCGGTTAATCGAAAGGTGGGTAATGAAATTGTCGAGTTGCTCATAATCTGTTTTTTGCTTTATTCCCTATCCGGTTACTTCGACAGGCTCAGTAACCGTTCAACCCGCAACCCACATCTCAATCTACCTCCTCAACACCACCACGTCAATCCTGCGGTTTCGGGCGCGGCCCTCCTCAGTGTCGTTTGTTGTAATGGGCACTTCGTTTTTCATATCCTTAACCTCCACGTTGCTAAAGCCATTCTCAATAAGGTATTTGGCTACTGCACCTGCACGATCGCGACCAATATCAGGCTTTTGGATTGCCTCAAGATCATCGCAGTGGCCTTGAATTTCGAGTCGAACCGTTGGATTGTTCTTTACCTGACGAAGCAAGCGGTTAAGCTCAGCCACCGATTCGGGTGCAAGGTAATCACTATTGGCATCGAAGCGAATATTGAGCTCAATGCTGGAGCCAACCGAAATGGGTTTAAGCTGTATGTTCCGGTTGATATTCATAAACGTAGTAACCTGCTGTAGTATTAGGTTCTCGGAGAAGTACCAGTAGTCGTCGGCCAAAACCTCAAGCAGGTAATCGTCGCTGGCCATAAAATTAAGCGTATAATCACCGCTGGTGGCACTGGAGTTCACCGAGTTTACTATAGCATTGGTACGCGTATTAATCAGGTTAACCTTAGCCCTTACAGGTTGTTGCGTGTTGGCATCTTTTATCGAGCCTGAAATAGTGGTACGGCGCACCTGCTGAACGCCCTGCTGCATATCCTGATCGGTGGCAGCAAAGTTAATCCGGCGCACCTTCTCGTCGAACACAAAGTTTACCTCAAACTGCTTGTAGCCATTAAACTGCACTAGGAAGCTGTTCTGCCTGAGATCGAAGTTCTCGTAGTAAATATTGTTGATGGTAACAATATACTCATCGGTTATGGGAGCAAACAGCACAAACTCACCATTCTTGTCGGTAAGGGTTGAGTAGGATCGCCCCTGACTATCGGTGGCGGTTACACGAACGTTAGAAACATCTAACTTACCTAAACCCGAAAGTCGGCTGCGGTTTAGGATAATTTTTCCAAAGACTTTGTTCTTTTCCACAAAGGGGAAGTAATAATCACCTGATTTGTTTATGTGGATTTCGTTATTTTCCATGGCCTTGCTAAAGGTGCCCGCTTCATTGCCAACAGGATTGTACTCAAACTTATATATACCCTCAGGAATATTTTCAATGTAGACAACCCCTTGATTGTTTGACATTAGTTCAGCTGAATAAATATCGGAGGGGATAAATCCTTCTACATCTGACCTGATTTTTGACAACCTAATTAAAATATTTTTAATTCCTTGCTCATTATTTTCTCTCACGAAATTACCATTAAAATCTTTGAAAAAATTAAGGTGTACATCATAGTATTTAATTCTAGGTTGTTTTATGTCAAACTCTTTTTTAACACCTAATTCAAAATAGTAGTTTTGATATTTTTCAATAATTTCCTGAGCATTTGTTCTGCTTTGAATAGTATAAACTAAAAGTGTATTCAATGTCCAGTTTCTATTTAAATGCCAATACAATTGTCCTGTTAAGTTTGTGTTGGCCGTACCATTTATAATGTCACTAGAATAGCTAATGCCCGAACGTAATTCGACTGCATCTTTATAAATAAATTTGCTAAATGAGGGGATAATATGAATTTTTCTAGTCAACTTGCTGTAAAGGGTTCTGTTTATTTGATCAAATGGTGATCTTGGACCAGATGTGTAGAATGCAAGTAGATTAAAGTATTGGCTTATAAAATTTACCGAAAAGTACTGGTAATTAAAAGTACGCTTATTGCTTTCTGCAAGCGTATCTTTTGGGTTTGACAGTACGTATGTTCTTCCAATTTCTGCATTTGGAGAAATAATAAAATTACCGTTATTGTCTTTAAATCTTGCACCAAGATTTAATTTATAGGTTAGGCTCTTATATGCATTGTTGCTTGGTATTGAGAGTATTCCGCTGTAGTTGATAAGAACAATGCTTGGGCCTAAATTAACTCGAGCATTAGGATTAATTGTGTGTATGTATTCAAGTTTTGGTTCCTGCCTTTTCGATTTTTGGATTCTTTGAGTTATATAGTTTTGTATAAAAGGTTTAGTCAACTGATTGTTTGTGTATGTTAAATGAATGTTGCTTTTTTTGTTTACACTGTATTGTGATCTTGCATAAATTCTTAGATTACCTGGTTGATTTCCATAAAAAAATTTGCTATTGTAAAAGGCAGTTACTACATTATCAAAACGACCAAATTTTGATCTGTAATCAAAGTTCCCACCAAGTTCGTTGTGTTCTAGTTTACCATCAACATTTCTATTCACTATGTTGTACACAAGATCTGCCTTAAACTTGTGATCAGCTAATTTTGCCCCAAATCCTATTACTGCAGCTTTTGAAATGAAAGTAGAACTGGGATTGTGAGCATATGACCCCCCAGTTTTTAAAGATAAGTCTTTGTTTATGTTATAGCCAACAAAGGCACCGAAATTATTAATTTTTGATACCTTCTCTTGGTTGGCAATGATATCTGCTTCAAATTTTTCACCAAAATAATTAACATAGCCACCTCGACCATAAAATCTTGTGTGAAATACTTTGAAATTATCACCATACTCAAATTTCCAGTCCTGATATCTGTAACCAATCGTTACTCTGTTATTCATATAAAGATCTTCTACTTTTTCAGAACTAAAATTTCTGTAGTAGTAATATAGGTCATTGTCGCCTTTAAGTAGTATTTTTCCTTCTAATACGGCTGAAAGTGTCGGAGTCCTGTTAGCATCCAGTAACCCCAACCCAATTAAACTTAAGGTAAGTGGCTTCTCAGTTGTAGGTATGTGGTTAATCAGTTCGGAATTTAGTCTTTGAAACCATATAGATGTTTTTAAAGTTGTGTCAATTGTTGTAGTTGTAATGTCAAAATTGTAAGAATTTCTAAGAAATAATTCATTAGTATTTAATTTGACAGGTATAATAATTGTAGTGTCTGCATATGATTTTATTAAAATATCTTTTGAACTTTCATATAACAATTCGCCGTCAATGGTAAGAGATTTTTTACCATCAAAGTAAAAGCCTACAGGCTCATCTCTGTTGCCGTTATTTTTTATTTCAATTGTCAAATTTGAAGTGCCGGTAAAGGGGTCTAAGTAAGATATTCTATCTAAAATTCGAACTTTTAGATCATATATACGAGGAACTTTTACATAGCAGTATTCATTTTTTATTGTGTTACCATTTTCGTCGGCCAATGAGGCAATTATGCTATAACCAATATCTCCCCTAACTTTACTTCCAACAGCTACTCTAACTGGTACAATTAGTGAGTCAAGGGGAGGTAGTGCTAATTCTTTTTTTCCTTCACCAATTACCCCCCATCCATCAGGTACAGTAATGTTCAGTGTTAAGTTGGCTTGTTCGTTGGAGTTGTTTTTTAAAACTAAAGTATTAAAGAAAACATCTTTTGCATCTGCTTCAATTGAATGTTTAAGGAAGTGAACTTGAACGTCGGCAGGTTTTTCTGAATAAAGGAGGTATTGAGCATGCAGTGTTAAAGGTAAGGTTAGCGCTGCAGTAATCAAATAAATTTTAATTATATGAACAATGCATCTTAGCATTATACTTTCAGAAATTAAATTTATCTAGTTGCTAATTAGCAAAAGATCTATTACGCTGAAAAACAATGCATTTTCATTTGCTT
>DDWD01000005.1 GCA_002345825.1 Bacteroidales bacterium UBA2295 | reverse complement strand
TACAAATTATTAGCATTCAGATATAAAACCTGACCCAAATAACAGTTAGGTTCTGCCTAACTGTCCGTTAGAGCGGGTATAAAACCATTCTTTGACTGGTTTTATCCATTATAATATCAAAAGATTGCTTCAAATACCACAAATTCTATATGATTCATTGTTTTGGCAAAAGGCCGGCATTCATATTTCAGACATTATAAGGGCTAAAGCCCAGTCTCATTTTCGTTTTTCCGGCCCCGCCCTTAAGGGCGGGGTTTTTATACAAGCTAAAAAAAATTTATAATGTACATATATAGGTTATTAACCCCGTCCTTCAGGACGGGGCAACATATAATACCTAGGTCTGGGCTTTAGCCCTGAATTATTGGTGATATTCGATTCAGCATGTATAGTCTTGCTGTTTCCAAATGCTAATTACCTTTCAATATTTGTAACCATATAGCCTTATTCACAGCAAATTTAATAGTTTCCTCGTTATCGTTTCTAACGGTATAGCTATACGTAATACATTATTAATCTTCGGATATGTTAACAGATAATCATAAAACCTACCCTACTGGTATTATTTGTATCTTGCGAACTATTGCAAACCATACCCAAACGCTTTTTTCTGATGAACTCATTTGGACAAATTTTCAGAATCTCCATTTTTGGCGAATCGCACGGCCAAGCCATAGGCGTTACCATTGATGGTGTGCCACCGGGCATCAATCTTTCTGCTGATGATTTTATGCCCGACCTCAACCGCCGCAAGGCGGGCGCCAAAGGTACCACTCCCCGCAAGGAGGACGATACCCCCGAAATAATTTCGGGTTGGGTAAATGGACACACCACCGGAGCGCCTTTAACCATTCTGTTTCGCAACAACAACACCCAATCGGGCGATTATGGCAATATAGCCAACATTCCTAGGCCGGGCCATGCCGATTTTGCGGCGTACAAAAAATTTGGCGGTTACAACGATGTTCGCGGTGGCGGTCACTTCTCCGGACGCTTAACCCTTACCTTGGTATCGGCTGGTGTGGTAGCAAAAAAAATCCTAAGCACTGTTGATATTAATGCAAAACTAATCTCCGCAGGTGGCAACACCAATATCGAAAAAGCAATTGATGATGCCATTGATAAGGGCGATTCTGTTGGTGGATTGGTGGAATGTAGGGCAAATGGTATTCCTCTTGGAGTAGGTGAACCATTTTTCGATTCAGTTGAGTCCGTTATTAGCCATTTAGCCTTTGCCGTACCAGCTATTAAGGGTATAGAGTTTGGCTCAGGCTTTGCCGCCGCCACCATGGTGGGCAGTCAGCACAACGATAGCATACTAGATGAAACGGGTCGAACTGCAACCAATAATGCCGGAGGCATTACAGGAGGCATTTCCAATGGCAATGAGTTGGTATTTAGGGTTGCCGTAAAACCCACATCGAGCATTGGAATTAAGCAGCAAACCTACAGTATTGAAACAGGAAAGGTTGAGGAGCTTGAGGTAAAAGGACGGCATGATGCCTGCATTGCCCTTAGAGTTCCTGTGGTAATTGAGGCGATTACTGCCATAGCACTAGCCGACTTGTTGATGTTAGCAAATGGCCTTAAATCAACAAGTGTATAGACTAACAAAACATCGAATATGCAAATTGTATCAACCCCAAATATGCCCAAAAGCAATGGCCATTACTCCCATTGCGTTGAGCATAATGGCATGCTATACCTATCGGGTCAACTACCTCTCGATCATGAAACGCGCCAAATGCCCGAGGGTATTGTGAAACAAACCGAACAGGTTCTAAAAAATGTAGAACGTATTCTTCACGAGGCTGGGAGTATCAAGGAAAAAGTACTACAGGTAAGAGTTTACATCCCAAATATCGATGACTGGAGCACTGTAAATGAAGTGTATGCGGAGTTCTTTGGAAATCATAAGCCGGCTCGGTGCGTAATTCCAACCCGTAATCTACACTTCGGTGCCCTTATTGAGGTTGAAGCAACGGCTTACATTTAGGCAAATACAGGGTAAAAAAAAAGTATTCTTATTCATGTTTGGTATTATTAACTCTTGGTATCAAAAAGCCATTACCAATAGTTAAAAGTACTCTTAACAATTCCATCCTCGTTCTAATGCAACTGAATGCAACTGAAGATTAATAGCATCAATTGTGCTTATCGTTTCTTTGCCAAAATATTTTAGATTCGCCACTAACCACGTTAACTTGAATCAAATCAAATTCTTTTGAATAACTAATCTACCAATTGGTCAGAATTAGACTCTGCTTGACTGACTGTATAATAATTTAGAGAAACCTAGGTTTATTGGTGAATAATTATGAATTGCTTTGGCTATGTTTGCGAAGAATCAAAATCAGTTTCTTGAAATAAAACAACAAACCATTGACACAGCAAAAACAAACTCTAATGGAACACAATAGAGTATGGCGAGGTACCTTTAATCAAATTGATGATATACTAGTTATGGGATTTAAACTTTAATAAGGATGGATTTAATATTTGCTTTTTTATTGGGTATGGCTTTAGCAATCTCAGTAACCATACCTTTTGGGCTAGTTAACCTTTCTGTTCTCGAAAGCGCATTAAGCATAAGCAAAGCTGAGTCAATGCGCATTGCTCTGGGAGCAACACTAGTTGAGGTACTTTTCGCTATTATTGCAATTTTCGCCGGGGGAATAATCCACAAACTACTTATATCTAACCCATTAGTTGATTTATTTTCCTTTGCAATCCTGTTTAGCATTGGACTTTTCTTTTGGCTTAAAAAGAAAGACAACCAAAATCCTAGTAAGTATAGCTTAACGGGCTATACAAAGGGAATAGTTTTAAATCTTGTAAGCGTTCAGGTGCTTTTGTTTTGGGTTATTGCAATTTCTATAGTTTTAAGCAAACAGCTAATGATATTTAGCTTGGCCAATTTAATTCTTTTCCTTTTGGGGGCAGGAACCGGAAAACTAATAGTTTTATCGCTATACAGCTGGATGGGAAAAAAGATAACAAGTAAATATCAGGCTTTTAATGCTAATGTTAATCGAATTATTGGAGCGATATTAATCGCATTATCCGTAATTCAGGTAGTTGATATTATATTTCTATAATAGACTGTTTATGTAACTCAGGCTGTAGGGCCATGCCATATAACAAAACTTAGCCATAATAGCGGCTTGTTACCAAGGTTCAGTTCCAAAGATTAAGGCTGTCTATTACGAGGGCTTTTAAATTGTCTGGATAACTCAGAAGTGACCTTACGCCCATACCCTATTGTACTTCTTCAAACCAATCTCATATAAAATCTCAATCAAACACTTCATAAATCTTTAATTATTAATGCAGTAAAACAAAAAACAATAAAAAAATCATATAACAACTGCGATTTTTATAATCAATATTATTTTTGCAGTAATTACGGTGGTATAGTTTATAGTTAATGATGATGAAAAATTCTTCTTTTTAAAATTATGCTTAATAAATGTTATGGATTTTGAAAACCCTAGTTTAGAGTCTTTTTTTGAGGTAGTTAAGCAATATATTGACAACTTGAATGGTAACGACAGCCAAGTTGTTAGGTACCTAGAGCCAAGCCAATTATTAAATGTTGTTGATTTTGCAGTTACTGAAGATGGAGAGGGACTTGAAGGGTTGATTGGCTATGCCAAGCAATACTTCCAGCATTCTGTTAAAACAGGCAATAAGCAATTTCTTAATCAGCTATACCAAGGTTTTAACCTTCCTGCCTTTTTAGGCGATATTGTTGCCGTAGCCTCAAATACATCTATGTACACCTATGAGGTAGCCCCTATGGCAACTCATATTGAGAATGAGCTGATTCAGCTTATGATTAGCTATGCTGGTTACACAAATGGCGATGGGATTTTTGTTACGGGTGGTAGCAATGCGAACCTTATAGCAATGTTTAGTGCCCGCAATAGGTTTTTACCCGACACTAGGTCGGAGGGTGTATATAAAAATCCAAAGCTAAAGGCTTTTGTGAACGAACAGGCTCACTACTCCATGGATATTGCTGCCAACCTCCTGGGTATAGGCACTACAAATGTAGTTAAGGTGAAAGCCGATACCGATGGGAGGATGATACCAGAGGAGCTAGAAAGGGCAATAGAAAGATGTATTGATAGGGGCGAAAAACCGTTTTTTGTTGCTGCAACATGTGGCACAACCGTAATGGCGGCTTTTGATCCTATAGATAAAATAGCACCCATTTGCAAAAAGCACAACATATGGCTCCATGCCGATGGGGCATTTGGCGGTTCGCTAATTCTTAGCCCAAAGTATAAGGATTTTTTCGAAGGGTTAAATCAAACCGATTCATTCACTTGGGATGCCCATAAGCTGATGAACATCCCATTGATGTGCTCTGTTATCCTGGTTAAGGAAAAGGGTACCCTCCACAGCAATATTATCGATGCCAATACCGATTACATATATCATAATCTTGATGGTATTGATGATTTAGGAAAAAAATCGATTCAGTGTGGAAGGCGGGTTGATGCGGTTAAGCTATGGTTTGC
>DDWD01000172.1 GCA_002345825.1 Bacteroidales bacterium UBA2295 | reverse complement strand
GTGAGGGCTCAGCCCAGCGCAAGGGTTTTGATGCATCCGATGTGGTGTATCTGCTTTTCCCCGATAGGTTTGCCAATGGCGATCCTAGCAACGATCAAATATCAGGAATGCGTGATAAGTTTAACCGTTCTGACCCATACGCTAGGCATGGAGGCGATATTCAGGGCATTGCTGAACGGTTAGACTACTTTAAACGCCTTGGTGTAACCGCACTTTGGCTAAATCCTGTGCTTGAGAATAATCAGGTTTCACAATCGTACCACGGATATGCAATTACCGATTTTTATAAGGTGGATCCTCGAATGGGGAGCAATGAGCAATATCGTAATCTTGTTGAGCAGGCGCATGAAAAGGGGTTAAAGGTGATTAAAGATTTGGTTTTTAACCATTGCGGCGATATGCACTGGTGGATGACCGATTTGCCAATGCCCAATTGGGTTAACCAGTGGCCAAAGCATACCCAATCGAACTATCGACAGTCAGCAGCCTTCGACCCGCACGCTTCAAAGCGCGATATCGATTTGATGAACAAGGGCTGGTTTGCTCGTCAAATGCCCGATTTAAACCAGCAGAACCCTTTTGTTGCAAAATATCTATTACAAAATACCATTTGGTGGATAGAATATGCTGGGCTTAACGGGTTTAGAATGGACACCCATCCATACTCCGATAAACAATTTATGGCCAAATGGTGCAAAGCGATTTTGCACGAGTACCCAAATTTTTCAATTGTAGGAGAAACTTGGTACACCTCTTCAGCATCAGTATCGTATTGGCAAAAAGATGCGCGTAATGCCGATGGATACAACTCCCACTTGCCATCAGTTATGGATTTTCCGTTAATGAATGCCATCAATAAGGCTTTTGATGAGGAGGATTGATGGGGAACCGGAATCGCTCGCCTTTACGATGTGCTTACGCAAGATTTTGTATATGCCAATAGCAATAATCTTTTTATATTTATTGATAATCATGATAAGGGACGTTTCCAAACCGATACAACGTTGGATGTTTCTAGGCTTAAGCTGGCTATGGCTTTTTTGCTAACTACCCGAGGAATACCTCAAATTTACTACGGCACTGAAATTTTGTTGCCAGGCGATGTCGATAAGGGAGGCCATGGCGATATTCGGCGCGATTTTCCAGGTGGTTGGGAAACCGATTCTCGGTCTGCATTCAATGCCAATGGTAGAACCCCACAAGAGAACGAGATTTGGAATTACGTATCAAGAATCTTGCATTGGCGCAAAGGAGCTGCTGCCATCCATCAAGGTAAGCTAATCCATTTTAACCCAACTAATGGAGTATATGCATACGTTAGGTATAACGACAAACAAAAAGTGATAGTGCTAATTAATAATGGAAGTGAAGATAAAGTTATTAATGGCAAATTGTATGGCGAGATGCTGAACGGTTGTTCAGGAGGTATTGATATTATTACTAATCAGAAGATAACCGATATTGGTCATATTGCAATTTTGCCTCGAACTGCTATGATTATTGAACTATTTTAAATTCAATTAAAGGATTTATTCCAATATTTTCAAACTATTTATTATGAGAAAGATAACATTTTTTTGTGTAGCAATAATCTTAATGTCAAGCATTATGGTTTCTGCCCAAGAGTTAAGTCGAGTTGAGCCACCTAGCTGGTGGGTGGGGATGAAGCATAACGAGATTCAGCTGCTTGTGCATGGTAAGGATATTGCAACATCAGAAGTTAGCTTCGAGTATCCGGGTGTTAGATTAATTAGCATCGAACGGGTAAAAAATCCCAACTACTTATTTATCAACCTTGCTATTGCCGATGATACCAAGCCCGGTAGTTTTGACATCAACTTTAGAGTATCGAGACGAAAAACGCTAACCTACACATACAGGTTGGACGAGCGCCGTGAGGGCTCAGCCCAGCGCAAGGGGTTCGATGCATCCGATGTGGTGTATCTGCTTTTCCCCGATAGGTTTGCCAATGGCGATCCTAGCAACGATAGTTACGAAGGCATGGCCGATAAGTTCGATCGTGAGGATCTATATGCTCGCCATGGCGGCGATTTGCAGGGAGTCATTAATCATCTCGATTATCTGAATGAGCTGGGAATAACTGCCATCTGGCTAAATCCTGTGTTGGAGAGCAAGCAGCCTTGGCAATCGTATCACCACTACGCCATAACCGATTTTTACAATGTTGATAGGCGATTTGGTAGCAACGAGTTGTATAGGCAAATGGTTGAGGAGGCGCATGCGAAGGATATTAAGATTATTAAGGATATGATTTTCAATCACTCTGGCAGTATGCACTGGTTTATCGAGGATTTACCCATGGATGATTGGGTAAACCAGTGGCCAGAGTTTACCCGTACCAACTATCGTATTCCTGCCGTGTTCGACCCCCACGCCTCCGAGGCAGATAAAAAGCTGATGAGCGACGGCTGGTTCGATACCCATATGCCCGATCTGAATCAGCGCAACCCATACCTTGCAAAATATTTTATCCAGAATAGCATTTGGTGGGTAGAATACGCTAACCTCGATGGTATAAGAATGGATACCCATCCCTATCCTGATAAAGATTTTATGGCACGTTGGACCAGGGCTGTTTTGGACGAATACCCTAATTTCAATATAGTTGCCGAAACATGGGTTAACTACCCCGCGTGGGTGGCCTACTGGCAAGCTGGGGCGTTAAACCGCGATGGTTTCGACTCGGGAATTCCAACTGTTATGGACTTTCCGCTTTGCTACGCAATAAATAGTGCATTCGACGAGGAGGAAGGCTGGGACAAGGGGCTGCATCGCCTTTATGAAATATTGGCCCACGACTATCTTTACGCCAATCTAAACAACATATTTATTTTCCCCGATAACCATGACCTTTCACGCTTCATGAAGCATAAGGACATGGCCATAGGGCGTTACAAGCTGGCCATGGCATTTTTGCTAACAACTAGGGGAATCCCTCAAATCTACTACGGTACAGAAATTCTTATGGATGGAGATGATGCCAATGGGCACGGGGTGCTACGGAAAGAGTTTCCCGGTGGATGGCCCGATCATAAGCGCTCGGCCTTTACTGCCGATGGCAGAACCAAAAAGGAGAACGAGGCGTGGGACTATATGAGCACGCTGCTCAACTGGCGTAAAACAGCCACAGCCGTGCATAACGGTAAATTGGTACAATTTTTACCCGAGAATGAGGTGTACGTTTACTTCCGCCAAAACGATGAGCAAACCGTAATGGTTATTCTGCACAATGGCTATCAGCCCAAAGTGCTAAAAACCGAGCGATTTAACGAGATTCTCT
>DDWD01000028.1:4336-23213 GCA_002345825.1 Bacteroidales bacterium UBA2295 | reverse complement strand
ACACAAAGAAGACACAAAAATCGCACCTGCCTGCACTGCCGTTTAGGTAGGCAGGAAGAATAATATTTAAAGTACATAAATACAGGTATATATGCGTTAATATTTTGCTTGCGAAAGTTGAGTATTAAAAAAATATTTTTGCAGCATTGATGTTCTGATGAGATACAGGAAACTCCGTGTTCGTTAAAAGAGGCTTTACACCGTGTTGCATTTGGCCACAAAATTTCCCAACTTTTTATAGGCAGCAAGGGTGTGTGTATGAAAAAAATACTTTATTTTTAGGATTGAACCACTGGTGAGATACACGCATTTATTTTAGACTAAAAACCATACTTATGAATAGAATTGTTAATAAGATTGTTCTGCTGGCCATTACAAGTGCTACTTTCGTAGCGGTTGTATCGGGATTAATTATTGGAGTATTGACTACAAATAAAAATGAGCGTGATCTCGAGCAGCTAACTCATCTCTTGTACTCCGATTATGATAATATGGTTCAGTCTCAGGTAGAAACAGCGGTTTCTATGCTTAAGCATGTGCACAGCCTAGCCGAGAGCGGAGCCTTTTCGTTGGATAGTGCCAAAAACTTAGGTGCAACCATTCTTCGCGAAATGCGATATGGCTCTGAAGGTTATTTCTGGGCCGATAGATCGGATGGATTCAATGTCGTCCTCCTAGGAGGTGAGTCGGAGGGTACAAATCGTATGGATATTCAGGATGTTAGAGGCAAGTATTTAATTAGGGATATTATTGAGGCAGGTAAATCTGGTGGTGGGTTTACCGATTACTGGTTTCCACGATTAGGTTCGCCTGAACCCGCCCCTAAGCGAGGGTACAGCTTGTATTTTCAACCATTCGACTGGATTGTAGGTACAGGTAATTACGTGGATGATATTGAGGGGGTGCTGCAGGAATATGTTGAGAAGAATAATCAGGCGTATCGTAGCCAGTTATTGTGGCTAACCACAACACTTATTGTCCTTATAATAGTTTCAGCTATCGCTGCTGTTGTTTTGGGTAAGCGCCTGGCAGATCCTATTGTATCACTATCCAACATGGCCGATGAGATTGCGCAGGGTAAGCTCATGACTGATTTTAACATAACAAATAACGACGAGGTTGGTAAACTCGCTGGGAGTATGGAGGAAATGACAACCCAGCTTAAAACCATTGTGTCTTCAATAACCAGTGGAGCAGATCAGATATCCGGAGCAAGTGAACAGATTAGTTCGTCCTCGCAGGTTATTGCCGAAGGAGCAAGCGAGCAAGCCTCAAATATCGAGGAAATATCTTCTACAATTGAACAGGTATCAGCAATCATTCAGCAAACGGCCAACAACTCTTTAGAGGCTGAAAAAATTGCTAAAAAGTCAGAGGACAGTATGTACAATATGGCCGAATCGAGCCGCAGAAGCAATGAATCAATTAGGTCTATTGCAGAAAAGATAAATGTTATAAGCGACATAGCTGCCCAAACTAATATTTTAGCATTGAATGCAGCGGTTGAAGCCGCAAGGGCAGGGGAGCATGGAAAGGGATTTGCTGTCGTGGCAAGTGAGGTTCGTAAACTGGCTGAGAAAACCAAAGAAGCAGCAGTGGAAATCATCAACTTATCCAAAGAAAGCCTTAGCTTAAGCGAAACATCGGAGAGTGCCCTGCAGGAACTTGTTCCAGAGATTCAGAAAACAGCGGGATTGGTCAAAGAGATATCCTCCTCGAGCCATGAGCAAAGCGGGGGCATAGAGCAGGTAAACAAAGCGATTCAGGAACTAAATGGTGTTGCTCAGCAAAACGCTGCCTCAAGTGAAGAGTTGTCGAGTAGCGCCGAGGAGTTATCGTCACAGGCTATGCAGCTCCTTGATCTAATCAGCTTCTTTGATCTTGACAAGTAGCAGATAACCTAGTGTGTTGATGACAACATATTGTAACTCCACCTCATCAGGCGTACATCCGTAAGATGTATACAAACTAAAACAGCCACCTACAAATTTTACTCTGTAAGTGGCTGTTTTTTAGTGACTCCGCCAGGATTCAAACCTGGAACCTCCTGATCCGTAGTCAGGTGCTCTATTCAGTTAAGCTACGGAGCCGTTTGCGGGTGCAAATATAGCACTTTATTTTAAAACCCGTAAGGATAGGCCAAAAAAAATCCTCGAATTTTCGAGGATTTTTTTAAACTTGCTATTTCTTCTTTTTCTCAATTCGAACAATTTTCTCCTTAATCCTAGCTTTCTTGCCGGTAAGATTACGTAGGTAGAAAATTCTTGCCCGGCGTACCTTACCCGTTTTATTCACCTCTATTTGGTCAATAAAAGGTGAGTGGTAGGGGAATATTCTTTCAACACCTACGCCACTAGAAACCTTGCGTACAGTAAAAGTTTCAGTAACGCCACCTCCTTTGCGTTGGATTACAACTCCACGGAAACTCTGAATCCTTTCCTTGTTTCCTTCCTTGATTTTGTAGTGAACGGTAATGGTGTCACCACTTCTAAACTCTGGATGCTGCTGCTTTTCCTCAAACGACTGCTCCGCAATTTTAATAAGATCCATTTTATTTTATTTTAGTTTTGTTCCACAACACGCAATGTTACTAATATTCAGAAGTTAGGTAAGAGATTGCGCTGAAAAATGTTCCGCAAAAGTATAAAAAATATTTGGAACAAAATATTTTACCATAAAAAAACTGCCCAAAAGGGGCAGTTTTTTTATACTGTGTAGTAATTGAATACTACTGTTCTTCGGGCATTAGCAATTTGTCGCCTGTAGCCTCAATAACTTGTTTTTTCCACCAATCGGGGTATTGTGGGTTGCTTACCCTGGCAGGAGCACCCCCATACTGGTTCCATTTGAAAGCACCATTTTCCTCCTGTTTGATATTTCCATCGATGTATTTCACAACCAAGAATTCAAAAAGGTTTTGCCAACGTGCAACCAGTGCATTGGCTGTATTTACAGAGTACGTGGTTAGGAATTCCAATGCTTTATCTGGATTTTCTTTGTACAGTTTCTCTGCAGTTTTATCAATGGAAGGCACTGTTTGTGCATAAAAATCCTCTAGTTGCTTCTGCGCCTTTCGTATGTCAGCGCTCATTACATCATAGCGAAGGTAAGCAAAGTTGGAAACCTTGTTGAATACCCAGAAAGCAGCATCGGTGGAGTAGGTGTGGATATCGCCATTACCTACAGCAAATGTTTCGGGTGTGCGGGTCGATCCACAATATATTGGAGTGTAAACGGTTGTTGCAGCATCATCTACACTAAACCACAGGATACCACCAATTGGGTTGGGTAGCCAGCTGCGGCTCTGTGTTACAAACGAGAACCCAGTTTGCTGAGTGGCGGTTGCACGTTCATTTACATAGGTTTTATCTTGATATTTCCACGTTAATGGGCGCCAGCGATAGGGAAGTCCGTGAGGGCCAGCACCAGGATCTTTGCTCATATCAAGTTCAGTTCCCTCTAGGTGATCGCGCATGAAGTTCATAAGGTCTTGAGCCGATAGCTTACTCTCTGGTTTAATCCAAAGGGGCATACGATTGGTTAGGTCATGACCTTTGGCATAATCAAAATGTTTCCACATACTCTTGTCAATATCCTTAAAAAACGACCAAACCCTAATCTCACAGAAGCGGGCAGCGCCAAAATCAAGTGGAGCATATGTGTCGGAGAAACTAAAATCCGATCCATCACCAGAGTAGTATCCCTTGTTGCGAGCAAATTCAATCACATCGTGAGCATAAACCACATTGATATTTTCATCAAAAATCTTATCCAATTTTTTTGAGCTGATAGATGTCTTTTCGTCCTCCTTTGGGAAAGTGGTAATTCGTGCGTGGTTTGCATGACCACTTACATAACCATCGGGGATTTGCATGGCTACCCATACGGCTCCCTTGTTGGCATTGTATGATTTTTTGCCGCGGCGTTCGGTTTTAATATCAGTTCCTTTACCAATCAATTCCATAATCCAAACCTCATTGGGATCGGCAATCGAAAACGATTCGCCGCTACTATAGTAACCGTATTCCTCAACCAGTTCGGCCATAACCTTTATGGCTTCACGGGCAGTCTTAGCCCTCTGCAGGGTGATGTATATTAAGCTGCCATAATCGATTAGCCCGGTTGTGTCAACAAGTTCGCTACGACCACCGTAAGTGGTTTCACCAATAGCTAGCTGGAACTCGTTCATATTACCAACCACTCTGTAGGTTTCTGGTGCCTGAGGTATTTCGCCAAGATATTTTCCAGTGTCCCATTCGTAAACCTTTAGCATGGTTCCAGCAGCATGTTTGGCTGCGGGCCAAAAGTATAGCTCCCCAAAAAGGTAATGCGAATCGGCAGCGTAGGTAATCATGGTTGAGCCATCAACCGATGCTCCCTTGGTTACAAGAAAGTTCGTGCAGGCTTGTGCTTTGGGCGATAGCAGCAGGGCGGCCATTGCCATTCCAAAGCCTAAAAGTCTGAAAGATGTTTTCATAGATACATTTTTTTTGATTTGTATTTTGCACAAAAATAGAAAAAAAGCCCAAATGCCAAAGTGAATTGTTCACGATCACCTGTGTGTGCTTTTGGGCCATTGTACTTTAGAGTATATAGCCGCATGATAGTTTAACCTTGTGCTGTGAGATTTCTAGTAGTACAAGCAACCTCCAATAGAATTTGATGAGGCTCCGGTTACATCGGCAAGGCACGATGTGGTTTGCCTAAGGTAGAGCACAGCTAAGAATCCAAAGATCAAAGCCTCTTTGAAATCAACGAGTTCAGTATTGGGTATTGTAATTTGGAGTTTGCTCTTGGTCTCCATAAGGCTTGTTAGAAATTTGTTTTTTGCTCCCCCGCCAGTTACCAGAATTGTCTCCTTGCTCGTCAAATTTATGGATTCGACAATTTTAGTTGCTACATGCTCATAAACCGTTCGGAGTTTGTCCGCTGGATTCGCATCAAATGCTTCGAGAATAGGAATAAACACTTGTTGGAACCATTCTCTACCCAGCGATTTGGCTCCCTTGATATTGTAGTAGTCGAGGTTGTTCAACTTTTTCAGTAGGTTCGCGTTTATGATCCCATCTCTACCCAGGTCGCCGTTGTAGTCGAAAGGTTTCGAAAAGTAGCTAGCCAAATGGTTGAGGGCCATATTTGCAGGGCAAATATCGAAAGCTATTCTTTTGCCATTCGATTTGAACGAGAGGTTGGCTATACCACCAATGTTTAGGCAGATGTCAAAATTGCTGAAAAGTAGTTCGTCGCCCACAGGAACAAGGGGAGCGCCTTGTCCACCTCGAGCTACATCGCCCGATCGAAAATCGCAAGCGCATGGTATTCCAGTTCCTGCTGCTATGTGCGCACCGCTTCCGATTTGGGTTGTATATCCGTTTTGAGGATTATGAAATACAGTATGTCCGTGCGAGCCGATCACATCAATTGGCTCATCAATGTTAGCTTTAAAGTCGTTCAATCTGGCGGCAATCCATTTTCCAAACCAAGCGTTTAGCTTAGCAAGTTCCTCACCCGTAAGATTATAGGCATTCTGTAATCTTAGCCTTGTAGCATTGTCGTACTCAAATGTTTGAGTCTTTATTATGGAGTAATCCCATTGCCCACCCTGATTAGAATATTCGGCAAGGCAAAGGTCTAGGCCATCGTGCGATGTGCCCGACATAATACCAATGGCTCGGTACTTGCATTTTGTTGAGCGGCGATAATTCATAAATTGCCCTTGGCTAGAACTGCCTGAGGATTTTTGCAATGGTTACATTGGTGAGTCCCAGTAGGGTATCGGTTTCGTCTTTTTTGTACTCCTCCCTGTTGATAAGGCCTTTAAAGGTATCTTTGCTCATTACCCAAGGTGTAGATGCTGTAATCGATCCACTAATCTTTTGAATGGGAAGGATACCCTTATCGTTGTATATGGAAATCTCCATATCCATAACAGGTAGGCATGCACTTTCTAAATCCATCCCCTCTGTAATTGCATCATCAGTGGGCATAGCGCCATAACCCATTTCACCCTTAGGGATACCGGAGCTGATGATTAAATCAACTTTTAGATAGTACCTTGTGCTACCGTGTTTTAATGCTTTGTTGATATTAACGTTTGGGAACTTGTACTCATCATATTTAAAACTGCTGCCATGCGAATTAATGGGTAGGATGTACATACCGGTTTCCGATTCAAGTCTTTCTTTTAGTATATACCAAGTGAACTCCTTAGCCACAGCAATTATCCTATCGGCTTTTTTGTGGTCTACCTCTGGGAATAGGTGTGCAAATTCATCAAAATTCGTTTTTATATCCTTGCTAATAGTGTAGTTAAATGAAATTAAGGCTAGCTGCCTGTTCTGATACCTTTGCGTTTGGGCTTGTGCAACTGTGGATATCATCAATAAGATTAGTGCAAATAGACTATTTTTCATATTGGTAAAGGGTTGGAATGGGTTATAAAGTTAACTCTTTTTTTAGTTGTTGCATATGGCTTAACAATAAATCACCAGTAGAATGAACAGCTAAATTCGCTTACGTTATCCTTATGGTCAGTTACTCGAAGTTTCAGGTTATGCTTCTGGTTTTTCTCTAATCTTTTACTATCAAACTTGTAAATCAATAAATTATTTTTTGGATCAGACTCGAAAAGTACCCAGTTGTTATCAATAGCACCTTCGAACGAAGCAATGCCGCTTAAAGAATCTCTAACCTCAAAGTTTATTGATGCTTCTTCGTTCATATTCCTATTGTTGGATATGTTTAGCGGTTTAATTATGGGAGCTATGGTGTCAACTGTTATAAAGAAATCTCCAAAGAAATTTACCTGTGCCTCCACAAACCCTTGTGTGTATTTACCCCCTGCCGACACTATTTTTCCTTTGCCGTTTTGGGTTGCAATAAGTGCTTTTGGGGTGAGTTCATCAGGAACGGAATCGGCTTTTATGGCTAGTGTGTAGGGTCTATGCAGTGCTATGTTTGGGTTGTGAATTCGAATCAATGGCGAAAATGTACTGTCAATTGGAGCAAGTACATCATAGGTGAATTGTATATTATCATACAACGAGTTTTTGGGAATAAAAACGCTAAACCAATCTGTCGTTTTGCTATTGTCGTTGTAAAACAACCAGGCTGGATCCGATAGCTCTGTAGGTATGGTTATGCTGTTGGGCGTTTTTATTTCGAAGTTTTTACCCTTTAAGACCAACCCGATGGAGCTGCTATGTCCGTAGGCATCGGCCACCTCAATGCTAACATTGTAAATTGAGTCTGGTTTAACATGGATCCTTCCATTACTAACGAGCGACTTGAAACCGCTGTGCCTGTTGTTCGGATCTTTAAATAGTTGGTGAACGCGTTTGCCTGACTGTTGAATTAATGCATAATCCAAGTGACTGGTAGCGTATCGCGACTCAGCAAAGCTAAATTGATCTACACAAAAATGGTATGTGAGCGTATTGTTAACATACTTTTTTATGCTATACACACCGCAGCGTAAGCTGCCCTTATTAATGTAGTCGTAGGTTTTTACTCCAACTCCAATTACGCCCTGTACCTCAATGGTGTCGGTAGTAAAATACGATCCCTTGTTTTGGTGAACATTTACCTCTGTAGCGATGTTTATTCCGTGTATATAGCTCAATTCATCAATGGGGTATACCCATAGGCCATTAATTACAGGTTTTAGATTGTCTTTGATTTCAAGATTGCTGAACGAAGGATTTAAGGGGATTTGGTTCTTTGTGGATCGTACCTCATAGTGTAAGTGAGGGCCACCAGAACTTCCTGTGTTTCCGCTGTATGCAATGAGTTCGCCTCGTTTTACAGGGAATTCACTGGGTTTAAGCCAAAGGTTAATGTCAAAAGTTTTTTGTTTGTATTGATGTTCTTTGACGTAGTTTTCTACTTCAGGTAAAAACCGATCGAGATGAGCGTAAACAGTGGTTAAACCATTGGGGTGCTGAATGTAAATGGCTTTTCCAAAGCCAGTTCCCCCAACACGGATGCGCGAGATGTATCCCTGTTCCGACGCAAATACCTCTTGGCCTATCTTCCCATCTGTTCTGAAGTCGATTCCAGCATGAAAGCTGCTGGCTCTTACCTCCCCGAACGATCCCGATAGCAATAACTCACCACTAAGTGGTGGATGCAAGTCGAATGGACTATTAGCTGGCTGCCCAAACAGGGCATCAGAAAAAAGTAGAAGGTAAATTGCAGTAAACCAGGTTGTGAATTTATAATGCATATTGATATGATAATTTAGAACAAGGCAAAGCTAGTATTTTAAAAAGTTTTTTCTCATATTAGAGGAAAATTTGGTTGCATTTTTTGATAATCTCTTAAACTCGTTGTAATTTTGTAATACTTTAAATTGAGCATATGTCCGTAGAGCAGAAACCAATTCATACAAGTCTTAAAGCAAAGATTCAGGAACTGATTTCTGCATACGAAAGCTTAAAGGAAGAGAACCTTAAGCTGGCAGAACAAAAGGCTAAACTGGAGGATATCCTTCAGGAACGAGAGTTAGCCTATTTGGAGCTTGATAAAAAGTATAATCAGCAGCAGATTGCCAATGCTTTTGCTGCATCGAGTGAGGATTCTCACGATGCAAAAATCAAGGTGAATAGGATAGTGCGGGAAATTGACAATTGCATTGCTCTTTTAAACAGATAGTTAAATAAACCAAGTCGATGGAGGATAAGTTATCAATACGTGTGAATGTTGCCGATAGGTACTATCCTCTTAAGATTGATCGTAGCGATGAGGAGAAGATCCGCAAAGCTGCCAAGATGATTAACGAAAAGGTGGCCCAGTACAAAGGCCGCTATACTGATAGGGACAAGGACCTTCAGGACTTTTTAGCTATGGCAGCTTTACAGTTTGTTATAAAACTAATTGAGAGTGAAAACCGTTTTGAGGTAGCTCCAGTTATCGACGAGCTGAGCGATTTGGATGAATGGCTGGACGAGTATCTGGTTAAGAGTAATATACGTTCTTTTAAATAGTACTGCCCGCACTGTTTCCTTAACATATAGCGAAACTCAACATTATCATCATTGGAGAAGGACTTAGGCTAATGTAGGACAGGCCTTATTTCAGCCCTGCTGAAATCTCAACTTTTTGAGACGTTGGAAGTTCGAAATTAGCGGCCACTCCACCCATGTCTGATTGGGGTTTCAAATATCATTAGGGAATGCAGTGCGGGCTTTTTTTGTGAATTTAATTCACTTCGTTCTTTTTTGCGAAGTGTAAGCATAATACACTGGGGATAATCCCAGTTTTTTTTGATTTTTTTTACTAATACTACTGAAAATGTTAACTGAGATAATAATTGCCGCATCAGCCCTCATTGTCAGCGGTTTTGTTACATACCTCCTTTGGAACAGATTGCTAGCCAAAAAAAAGGAGTCTATTGTACGCGAAGCCGAGACCGAGGCAGAGGTTATCCGAAAGGAGAAAATTCTTCAGGCTAAGGAAAAGTTCCTTCAGCTTAAGGCCGACCACGAGAAAATGTTTAACGAGAAGAATAACAAGTTGCTTCAAGCCGAGAATAAGCTTAAGCAACGTGAGTCCACGTTTTCTCAAAAATTTGAAGAGTTACAGCGTAAGCAGCGTGAGGTTGATACCATTCGCGAAAATCTGAGCAATCAGCTTGCCCTGGTTGATAAGCGAACCGAGGAGTTGGAAAAACTTCATCGCACTCAGGTTGATAAACTTGAGGCTATTTCTGGTCTTTCGGCCGATGAGGCCAAAGCGCAGCTTATCGAGTCGCTTAAGGCTGAGGCCAAAACCGAAGCCATGTCCTATATCAACGAAATTATGGATGAGGCTAAGATGACTGCTCAGAAGGAGGCCAAACGAGTTGTTGTTAATACTATTCAGCGTGTGGCAACCGAGTCGGCTATTGAGAACTCTGTCACCGTCTTTCACATCGATTCCGATGAGATTAAAGGTCGAATCATTGGTCGTGAGGGTAGAAACATTAGAGCGCTAGAAGCTGCCACCGGTGTTGAGATCGTTGTTGATGACACCCCCGAGGCCATCATCCTTTCTGCCTTTGACCCTGTACGTCGCGAAATTGCTCGGCTGGCTCTGCATCAGCTAGTAACTGATGGTAGAATTCACCCAGCTCGTATTGAGGAGATAGTTCAAAAAACCCAAAAGCAGATCGAGGAAGAGATTGTTGAGATTGGTAAGCGTACCGCCATCGATTTGGGTATCCACGGTTTGCACCCCGAGCTAATTAGGCTGGTTGGTAAGATGAAGTATCGTTCGTCGTACGGTCAAAATCTGCTACAGCACTCCCGCGAGGTGGCAAACCTTTGTGCTATTATGGCTACAGAACTTGGCCTAAATGCTAAGCTGGCCAAACGTGCCGGATTGCTCCACGATATTGGGAAAGTGCCCGACGATGAGCCCGAATTGCCACACGCAGTGCTGGGTATGAAGCTAGCCGAGAAGTATAAAGAGAAACCAGAGGTGTGCAACGCCATCGGGTCGCATCATGATGAAACCGAGATGACCACCCTAATTGCACCCATCGTGCAGGTTTGCGACGCCATTTCAGGTGCACGCCCAGGTGCTCGTCGCGAGGTGGTTGAATCGTATATAAAGCGTTTGAAAGAGTTGGAAAGTTTAGCGATGAACTATCCTGGCGTAACCAAAACCTTTGCCATTCAGGCTGGTCGTGAACTTAGAGTAATTGTTGGTAGCGAAAAAGTATCCGACGAGGAGGCTGCTAGCCTATCGTACGATATAGCCAAGAAGATTCAAGATGATATGACCTACCCCGGACAGGTTAAGATTACTGTGATCCGCGAAACCAGAGCAATTAGCTATGCTAAGTAGAATCTGATAAGATGTCAAAATAGAGTAGATATTAGCCCCATTAAGGTAATTCACTTTGATGGGGCTTTTGTTAAGTATTTTGCTACACCATAAATGTATCTAAAGAGATCAAATGAGTATGTCAAAGTTTCAGAATTTACAGATGGTCGACCTTAGTGGTCAGTACCTTAAGATAAAATCCGAGATAGATGCCGCCATTCACGAGGTGATCGATAGCACTGCTTTCATCAAGGGGCAACCCGTAAAGCAATTTGAGGATGAGCTGGCCCACTACTTAGGGGCAAAACACGTAATTGGTTGCGCCAACGGTACCGATGCCTTGCAACTAGCCCTTATGGCCCTTGGGCTAAAACCCGGCGACGAGGTAATTACCCCCGATTTTACATTTATCGCCACCGTTGAGGTGGTAGCCTTGCTTGGGTTTAAACCCGTTCTGGTGGATGTGGACATGAACGATTTTACCATCGATATCGAAAGCTTAAAGGCAGCCATTACACCCAGAACCAAGGCCATAATCCCTGTGCACCTTTTCGGGCAGTGTGCCAATATGGAGGCCATAATGCAGCTAGCCAACGAGCATGGAATTTATGTTGTGGAGGATACAGCCCAAGCTATTGGCTCTACCTACAAATTTTCCGACGGAAAATCGCAGATGGCCGGTACCATTGGGCATTTCGGCTGCACCTCATTTTTCCCATCTAAAAACTTGGGATGCTTTGGCGATGGGGGTGCCATTTTTACCAACGACGATGCTTTAGCCGAAGAGGTACGCTCCATAGCCAACCACGGCATGAAGGTGCGTTATCACCACGATAGGATAGGGGTAAACTCCCGTCTCGACACCATTCAGGCAGCCGTGCTAAGGGTTAAACTTAAACACTTGGATAGTTACAATGCTGCCCGCCAGCAGGCTGCCCAACTTTACGACAAGCTGTTCGCATCGATTATTCAGCTACAAACGCCTGCTCGTGTTGCTTGGTCCAACCATACGTTCCACCAGTACACGCTTAGGTTGCTAAGTGGCGATAGACAGAAACTGATTGATAGCCTAAAGGATGTGAACATACCCGCCATGGTGTACTACCCCATTCCGCTGCATAGGCAAAAAGCCTTTCAACCCTTCGTTGACTCCAATGCGGCCAAGGTTTTCCCAAACAGCCTTGCGCTATCGCAGCAAGTATTCTCTTTGCCAATGCATACTGAGCTAAGTGCTGATGTTCAACAGCACATCGCCGAGAATGTGATAAAATCATTGTAGATTTTGATGCCATTTGGTTATCTTTGTTTACCCAAAAACTAAGCATATGGATAGCAGCTACTTTGCCCATGAAACAGCAGTGATTGACCCCGGTTGTGAGATTGGGGCGGGAAGCAAGATTTGGCACTTTAGCCACATAATGACAGGCTGCCGGATTGGAACCTCGTGCAATATTGGGCAAAACGTTGTGGTTTCGCCCGATGTGGTGCTAGGCAATAACGTGAAGGTGCAGAACAATGTATCTATATACACCGGTGTGATATGCGAGGATGATGTTTTCCTCGGCCCATCTATGGTGTTCACCAATGTAGTGAACCCCCGCAGCGCTGTGAATAGGAAAAGTGAGTATGCCAAAACGCTGGTTAGACGAGGAGTTTCCATCGGCGCAAATGCTACCATTGTGTGTGGTATCACGCTGGGCGAGTTCTGTTTTATTGGGGCAGGAGCAGTCGTGATTCGCGATGTGAAGCCCTACGCCCTGGTGGTTGGCAACCCATCGAAGCAGATTGGCTGGATGAGCGAGTTTGGTCACCGCTTACATTTTAATGATCAGGGAGTGGCAGTTTGCCCGGAGAGTAAGGAGAAATATCAACTTAGGGATGATCAGGTTGCAAAGATTCCATAATTCATTCAGATATGTCGAAAAACTTTAGCCTAATTGGCTCCGCTGGGTATATTGCCCCCAGGCATTTAAAAGCAATAAAGGAAACAGGAAATAATTTGCTCGCATCACTCGATAGGCACGATTGTGTAGGTATTATCGATGGCTACTTTCCCGATGCCGATTTTTTTATCGAGTACGAGCGCTTCGATAGGCACATTGATAAGCTCAAGCGTCAGGGAGTGCAAATGGACTACGTGAGTATCTGCACGCCCAACTACCTGCACGATTCCCACATCCGTTTTGCGCTGCGCCATGGCGCCGATGCCATCTGCGAAAAGCCCATAGTGCTAAATCCATGGAACGTGGATGCCCTAGAGGAGATTGAGCGGGAAACTGGCCGTAAAGTGAACACCATCCTGCAGCTTCGCCATCACCCATCCATACTTGAGCTGAAGCAAAAGGTAGAGGCGGCTCCCAAGGATAAGATTTTTGATATCGATTTAACTTACATCACTAGCCGTGGGCGTTGGTATTTCATCTCGTGGAAGGGCGATATTCAGAAATCTGGTGGAGTGGCCACCAATATTGGGGTACATTTCTTCGATATGCTCACCTGGATTTTTGGCGATGTGAAGGAGAACATCGTACATGTGTCGCGACCCGATAAGGCCGCTGGTTATCTTGCACTTGAGCGTGCCAAGGTGCGCTGGTTCCTTAGCGTCGATTATAATGATGTGCCCGATGAAGTGAAGGCTAAAGGGCAACGGACGTTCCGCTCAATTAATATCGAAGGTGAGGAACTAGAGTTTAGCGGAGGGTTTACCGACCTGCACACCGTGAGCTATCAGGAGATTCTTAAGGGTAATGGTTACGGGCTAGCCGATGCGCGTGGCTCTATTCAAACCGTGCACCATATTCGCAATACCGTACCCCTTGGGCTAACAGGCGACTACCATCCCTATTGTAAAAATCTAAAGCTGTAGAATATTATGAATCTTTACAAAGACCTTGTAGATAAAAAAGAGAAGCTAGCCGTAATTGGCTTAGGATATGTTGGCCTACCCATAGCCATTGAATTTGCTAAAAAGCTTAAGGTGGTAGGTTTTGATATTAAACCCGACAGGGTGGAGTTAATGAAGAAGGGCATTGATCCAAGCCGCGAGCTTGAGGCCAAAGCCTTTGAAGGGTGTGATATTCACTACACCGCCAACCCCGAGGATCTTAGCGATGCTAAGTTTTACGTAGTGGCCGTTCCAACCCCCATTGATGATCATAACTTGCCCGATCTAAAACCAGTGCTGGCCGCAACCGAAACTGTGGCTAAAGTTCTTAAAAAAGGCGATTACGTGGTGTACGAATCAACCGTTTACCCCGGATGCACCGAGGAGGACTGCGTTCCGCTACTCGAAAAAATATCAGGCCTAAAATATATCGACGATTTTAAGGTCGGATTTTCGCCCGAGCGCATAAATCCTGGTGATAGGGAGCATACGCTCACCAAAATTGTAAAAGTCTCGAGTGGTTGCGATGAGGAATCGGCTGAGATTATTGCCCAAACCTACGAGCTAATCATTACGGCTGGCGTGCATCGTGCTAGCTCCATAAAGGTAGCCGAGGCTGCCAAAATTATTGAGAATACCCAGCGCGATATCAACATCGCTTTTATGAATGAGCTTTCGCTCATTTTCAATCGTATGGGTATAAACACCTACGAGGTGCTTGAGGCAGCTGGAACAAAATGGAACTTTTTGAAGTTCTTCCCTGGCCTTGTGGGAGGCCACTGTATTGGGGTTGATCCATACTACCTTGTGTACAAGGCTAAGGAGTTGGGTTATCATCCGCAGATTATTAGTGCTGGTCGTTTCATTAACGATTCGATGGGTGGTTACGTAGCCAAGCAGATAGTGAAAAAAATTATTGCTCACGACAAGAATGTTAAGGAAGCACGAGTGCTTGTAATGGGTGTTACATTCAAGGAGAATGTGAGCGACATTCGTAACTCAAAGGTGGTTGATATTATCAACGAGTTAAAATCTTACGGAGTTAAGAATATTGATGCTGTTGATCCCTTTGCCGATGCTGAGGAGGTGATGCACGAGTATGGATACAAGCTAAGTAAGGAACCCTCAGGTAAGTACGATGCAATAGTTGTGGCTGTAAATCATAAGCAATACCTAACGCTGGATGCCGAGTACTTTAATAGCTTAGCTTCAGAAAATTCAATCTTTGTTGATGTTAAGGGTGTGTTCAGAGAGAGCAGACCGGATGGGTTAGTTTATTGGAGTTTATAGTTGCTTTTATTTCCTCCACAATATTTTAATTTAAGATGAAGATTCTAGTTACAGGAACAGCAGGTTTTATTGGCTTTCACTTGGCCCAACGATTAATTGCCCGTGGCGATGAGGTGGTAGGTCTCGATAGCATTAACAGCTACTACGATGTTAATCTTAAGTACTCACGGTTAAAACAATCGGGTATAAACAGGGATAGGATTGAGTATGGGAATCCAGTTGCGAGTGAGCTGCATCCTAACTACACCTTCATCAAGTTAAACCTTGAGGATAGGGAAGGGATAAATAAGCTGTTTGCAGAGCATAGGTTTCAACGGGTGTGTAACCTCGCTGCGCAGGCAGGTGTGAGATATAGTTTGGAAAACCCTATGGCCTACGCCGATAGTAATATTGTTGGTTTTATCAATATACTTGAAGCTTGCAGGCACAACGATATTGAGCATTTGGCATACGCTAGTAGTTCAAGCGTTTATGGACTAAATGAGACAATGCCCTTTTCAACTAGTCACAATGTCGATCACCCTATTAGCCTGTATGCTGCCAGTAAAAAGAGCAACGAACTCATGGCGCATACTTACAGTTACCTGTTTGGTTTACCAACCACTGGACTGCGATTCTTTACAGTTTATGGCCCATGGGGAAGACCCGATATGGCCTTGTTCCTCTTCACTAAAGCTATACTAGAGAACAAGCCCATTGATGTTTTTAACAATGGTGATATGCAGCGCGACTTCACCTATATTGATGATATTGTTGAGGGAATTATTCGTGTAATTGATAATGTGCCGGCAAGGGATAATGAGTGGTCGGGTACCAAGCCAAACCCTTCATCATCAGTTGCTCCTTATAAGATTTACAACATTGGTAATAGTAACCCAGTGAAACTGATGGACTTTATAAATGCCATTGAGAACTCCTTGGGGCGAAAGGCACAGAAGAACTATATGCCTTTGCAAGCTGGTGATGTTCCCTCAACCTGGGCCGATGTGGAGGATCTGTGGGGTAAACTAGGCTTTAGACCCAACACCACAATCGAAGAAGGTGTTTCGAACTTTGTTGCTTGGTACAAGCAATACTATGGGGTAGAGTAGGGTTATATTCCCTCCTTAGTAAACCAGTCAATTACTTTTACAGCCTGCCTTGCAAGGTTTTCCGAGGCAATATGCAGATTTTGTAGAAATTCCCTCTCGGTGGGATGTTCCCCATCCACAATATCGGTTATGGACTTAATGGCAAGGAATGGTATACTATGCTGTTGAGCCACCCAGGCAATGGCTGCAGCCTCCATATCCTTTACAACTCCGTTGTAGCTTTTTATCATAGCCATATCCTGTTCGGTATAGTCGAGAGAGTTTCCTGTGGTTACAATTCCTGTACGAAGGCCTAAAGCTTTCGTTATCGTAGAGCAATTATACGCAGGGTATTGTCCAATACCATACTCCTTAAAATCTGGAATATTTATCCTGCGGTCGTGGTAATTAATAGCTGGGTAGCTGAGATACACATCGCCAATCGTGGCGTTATCTGAATTGAAACCACCGGCAGTGCCTGCATTTATTACAATATTCGGATTGAATTTCTCGATACCTAAATGTGCACAAAGGGTTGACACTTGAGTTCCTATCTGGTCCACATTATACACACTACATCTGCCGTTTACTATTAAATCTATTGTATGCCCGCTAGTTTGTCCAGAGTAGTGCTCAATGGTATAGTTGGGGTTAATTCTACCCTGTTCATTCAGTTTCATCGCATTTATCAGCGGTTTGGCTTCATCGTGCATAGCCATTATTATCAAAAACCTAATATTACTATTCTTACTTTGCATTTTTTGTCTTTTTGTATGTTGGGTAACAAATTTACAGAAAAGAAATGGAAAGGGATTATTTAAGTTGGTTCATAGGTATTGGGTCCCAAAAGCATTAGGCGATGATAATTTGTATTTTGACTTTTTTTTAAAGCGAAATCAAAATATTTTCATATTATTTTAGATTGTTGTATCTTGTGTTCCAGTTTTGAAGATTTTAGGATAAGCATATACTAACTATTCGTAAGCAAAATGGAATTACCCCAAGGTGCAATAGACCACAGGGAAAATGAATTTTTCACATATCGATACTCAACCCGTTTTCAAAAGGGCGATATTGTAGAAATTCGTACGGGCCTCGATCTGGAAGTTGCCAGGTTTCAGGCACGGAAAAGTTTTCCCGATGTGCTGAATGAATACTGGTGGCTAAAGCCATCGGATGTGCCTGCACTTAAGGATCTTCCGTTGAAAATTTCCGATATTTATTTTTACCATGGTGGTGTTCCCGTGCTTGTTCTTTTCACTGCCAACGGAACCCTTGCCCGCAAGGCGCAGGTTTTCGTCAAAAAAAAGGACGAGCCTAAGCACAGCCTAAATGATTCGATTAAGACATCGATTGGTGATTCTGCTCCAGCAGAACTGGCTCAGTTGCTTACTTGTCAGGATTTGTTGGTTAGGCTTGAGGCCTCAAAAGCTCTTAAAGAGAAGTATCCCGAATATATTCCTGTTACCGATGAGCAAAAGGTTAGCTATAACATCATCAATGGTGATTTTGATGCAATAGTCTCCTTTGGAGTTACAGCAGTTGAGCAACTCATTGAAAGACTTTTGGTTACTTCAAATGCTAAGGAGACAGAAAAACTAATTGATACGTTAATTGCAATAGGCGAACCCGCTATCCCTAGGCTCGAGGATATTGTTGAGTTTCTTTCCCTTATGGCAAGCCCATACTACGCAAAACGGGTTAACTGGACCATTAAGCAGATTAAAAAGCAAAACGTTAGCAGTAGGGGCTAACGAATAAAGCCATTTGCTTAGTGCTTGATATCTAAACTACGGTTGATGTAATCCTCGTAATTTTTTGTTATGTTGATGTAAACCTGGTTAAGCAGCTGCGATTCGATTATGAAATCGGCCGTTGAGCGGTTGGTTGCCGTGGGTATATTGTAAACACTGGCAATACGGAGTAAAGCCTTAACATCCACATCGTGAGGTTGAGGTTGCATCGGATCCCAAAAAAATATCAGGATATCCACATTACCATCGGCAATCATCGCGCCCAGCTGCTGATCGCCACCTAGTGGCCCCGATTTAAGTTTTTTTATTGTAGCCAATTGAGCACCCTCTCCTTTGTGCATTCGGTTAAGCGCTTCGTCCACAAGTTTTCCTGTGGTTCCGGTGCAAACCAACTTGTGCTGGAGTAATTTTTGCCAGTTCCACTCAACCCATTCAATCATATTCTTCTTCCGATTGTCGTGTGCAACCAACGCTATGGTTTTTGTCTGCTTCATGTATTTGTTACTGATTTTAAATTCAGACAAAAATAGCCAAAAGGAATAAATTGAACCTTTATTATTCTGATGCTACTGCATAATTAGTGGAATATTTCTATAGGATGTGGCTGAGGTAAGAATACGGATGTTGGATATTAGATGTTGGATGTACCTTTTTATGTCTTCTGACTTCTGACCCCGTTCGCTTCTAAACGTTTACTGCATCGCAGCTCAGTGACCGTTGGTATAACCCGTAACTCATTATCAGTTTTCGGTCACTTCGACAGGCTCAGTGACCGTTCTTCTGTCTTCTGCCCTCGGTCGCTTCTAAAAGTTTACTGCATCGCAGCTCAGTGACCGTAGGTATAACCCGTAACTCGCAACTCGTTATCAGTTTTCGGTCACTTCGACAGGCTCAGTGACCGTTCTTCTGCCTTCTGCCCTCGTTCGCTTCTAAACGTTTACTGCATCGCAGCTCAGTGACCGTTGGTATAACCCGTAACCCGCAACTCGTTATCCGTTTTCGGTCACTTCGACAGGCTCAGTGACCGCTCTTTCGTCTTCTGTCTTCTGTCTTCTGTCTTCCCTCGTTATCCT
>DDWD01000028.1:0-4248 GCA_002345825.1 Bacteroidales bacterium UBA2295 | reverse complement strand
CAGGCGTCTTCTGTCTTCCGTCTTCCGTCTTCCGTCTTCCCTCTTCCCTCGTTATCCTGCCAAAGTACGGCAGTCTCCCGAGGCAGGCGTCTTCTGTCTTCCGTCTTCCGTCTTCTAGCTCTCACTCAACTCTCAACATTATGATGCTAAAATTTTTCGAATAAACCTAGGGGCATGATTGTTAGGCTATTATTTTGTTGATTGTATATCTTTCGCATTTGTACCATCCAAAAAGAATGTTTCTCCGTTAATCTGTCTTATGAAGTAATTTGCCATAGAGGCTCTCTCTTTGGTTGATCTTAGTGCTGATTCGTCTTCGGCAAATAATTGCAATTCCTCAAATACTTTTTTTGCTTTTTCGTAATTCTTGATGCTATAATAGCACTGTCCAATATCGAAAAGATATGCCTTGTATTCGGGGTGCCGTTCTAGCGCTTTTTCGAATTGTTCAATGGCCATAATGTATTGGCTTGATTTTTTGTAAGCCTCGCCACGTGCAGCATAGAGAATAGCTACCTCTTTTGGGTCGGGGGTTATCAACTCTTCGGTCAAGTCAAGAAGTTCAACTGCTCTAGGCCAATCTCCTATTTGGATATACGAGTTAGCCATCACGTAGTTTAGCACGTTGTCCGATGTGTCCTTTGCGAAAGCTTTTTCTAGAATTTCGGTGGAGGATAAATACTTCCCTACATGGTATTTACTAATGCCTAAAAACTTATGCGTAAAACGGGATGAATCCCCTAGTGCATTCGATTTTTCAAGCCATTCCTCAGCTTCATGATATCCCTCGGAAAGGAAATATAGGTATCCTTTAGTTCTAATTATTGGTACATATGTCGAGTCCTGCTCGTATGCAATGTCTGCAATGGGCATTACCACGAAAGGAGGAATACCTGCTTTGATAAATCCATTGATAAGCTTTATTGCCAAAGGCATATTGGCTGGGTTCAGTTCGAAAGATTTGTTGTAGGCTTTTAGCCCAATGGCTATACTATCTATGCGCATAGCGCAATCGCCCAGCTGTTCCCATAGGTAAGAGTTAAGCGAATCGGCTAGTAAAAGATAATCGAACTGATGAAACGCTTTAGCGAATTGACCATCCTTACGAAGCATACGTGCATACTGTGAGCGCACGCTAACATTGGTAGTATCATTTTTTAAGATCTTTTGATATAGCCGCAGGGCACTTGTGTTTTTGCCAAGCAAAGCCAAAACTCTTGCCTTATCCTGTTTGCATTTAATACAGCTACTATCCACTGCAATTGCATTGTTGTAGGCAACCAAAGCGCTATCGAACTGCATTCTGTTTTCCCATATCCCGCCAAGCATTTGCCAATTCTTAGTGGATGTACTATCGGTTTCTAAACTTTTTTTCAGAAGGTCAATTAGCTGCTTGTCCGAGAGATCATACGCGAATACTCCAATGTTGTCAATGTCAATTTCTTCATCCTGAGCAACGGAAATATTTATTGAAATAGTTACAAGTAGAATTACACCATATATGATAGTGGGTAACTTAGCCATTGTTACAGATAAGTTGGTTTTAAAATACCCCGAGTATTCTCCATACCCGGGGTGTGCAAAGGTTTGTATGTTTATTGCAGGGCGAAATTAATGGGAATATTAAATTGTACCCTAACCGGTTCGCCGCGTTGAGTTCCAGGTGTCCATACTGGGCTCGACTCAACCACTCTTAGGGCTTCCTTATCAAGCGAGGGGTCAACTCCTCTAAGAATTTTTGCGTTGGTTAACCTACCGTCGGGTTCAATTACATATGATAGAATTACTCTTCCCTGTATGCCATTCTCCTTAGCAATTTCAGGGTATTTTAGGTTTTCTCCAATGTACTCACGGAATTTGTTTATATCGCCCCCTTGGAATTTGGGCATATTCTCTACAATTACAAATATTTCTCCCTCTTTATCAGCGGTATTACTTGTTTCAACCTCATCAGCAATTAATGTTAACTCAATTTCTTTGTCGGCTTCATTGTCAACTATATCATTATCGCATGAAATGATAAATGCAGCCGGAAGAGCTACGGCTAAGGTAATTGCCCAGCGCAGTAGCGCACCCTTTGTTTTCTGTGTGATGTTCATCATAGCTAATCGTTTTAGTGTTAGTGATTTGTTGAAGTTATTGCCTATGGGCAGCGCTACCCCGTTAAAGGCAATGGCGATTATGGTATCCAAATACGTACGAGGATCGTTTTTCGATTCGATTACAGCTTTGTCGGCTTGGTATTCATGCAGTTCAACTAGCGATTTGCGTAGCATCCAGTAAAAGGGGTTAAACCACTGAACTATTCCTATGGCCTCGAATAGCAGTATATCAAAAGAATGACCTCTTTGTTGGTGTGCCTGTTCATGCTTAAGGATATCCTCCAGCCCTTCAAGCGGTATGCCACTGGGATTAATAAAACAGTAGCTCATAAACGAGAAAGGTGGGGTAGTATTTTGGTGTTCAATAACAACCAATGTTCCCTTTCTGTATTTTTTGCCTTTTTGTGCCAGTATCCAAATTTTTATTAGCTGGTAACCAAGCCTTACGGCAAACAACACGGATATGGCAATTACAATTATTCCAATGATATTTATCCAGTTTATAGAACCTCCGCCTGCTCTAACAGTAACATCGGGTATGCTAATTGTTACAAGGTTGTAAGTTGAAAAGGGTTTTACCTTGAGCAGATTTTGTATGGCTGGTAGTAGCCAAGGCCCTGACGAGGATGCAATAGCACCCAGCAGGATGAACCCTCTTACCAGGCCAAACCTATTTTCATTTCTTAGGAACAGAAACCAAATCCCCCAGAAAATGAAAATTCCTATGCTAATTTTTAGCAGAATGCTAAGGATGCTAATTGCTTCCATTTTGCTTTTGTTTTTTTAGTTCATCGGATAACAGGTTGATTATCGACTCCATCTCCTCGATAGAGAGATCCTCTTCCTTGGCAAAGTACGAAACCATTTGTCGGTATGAGTTTCCAAAGTAATTTTTTATAAATCCCTTTAGGAACTTGCCGGAGTAATCCTTTTTGCTAATAAGGGGGTAGTATTCGTGAGTTTTTCCGTAGGCATTGTGCCCAACAAACCCTTTTTTTTCTAAAATCCTAACTATGGTCGATACCGTATTGTAGGCAGGCTTTGGATTGGACATAGTGTCAATAATATCTTTAACAAATCCCTGTTTAATCTCCCAAAGAATTTGCATTACCTGTTCTTCTGCTTTTGTAAGTTCTTTCATCGTGAATTTTTTTATTAGTACAAATATATAACTAAAAAATTAGTTAAACAACTAAAATGTTAGTTTGTTTCAAAAAAATATTTTAATATGCAGATTATTAGTATGATAAAATGTGTACAATGCGATAGTTATGTTAGGCACATTGGTTACTTTTGAACAATATTTAAACCAAGATCAATAATTTGCATCTGAAGATGTACTGAACCAATAACTTGAAAAACTATGCGATTATCAACAATTTGTATTACTATGGCATTAGCAGCACTAATGGGGTGCAATGGTCCCCAAACAGAAATTAAACCCGCACTCGATGTGGCTCATATGGATTTATCGGTGAAACCTGGGGAAGATTTTTTTACCTATGCCAATGGCAATTGGGTGAAAAATACCACAATACCCGAAGATAAGTCGCGCTACGGATCGTTCGATATTTTGCAGGAGGAGAACAACGCTGTTCTTAAGAGAATTTTCGAGAAAGCCTCGACAATGAAAAAGAAGCCTAAAGGATCGAGTTGGCAAAAGGTGGGCGATTTTTATGCATCGGGAATGGATGTGGAGGCAATCGAGCGCAAAGGGCTTGAGCCATTAAAACCCGAATTAGAGCGTATTGGTAGCATATCATCAACCTCCGATTTGCTGAATGTTATTCCATCACTTCACAGCATTAGAGTATCACCTCTGTTTGGTATTTATGCTGGTCAGGATAGGAAAAATACTACCCAAATTGTGCTAAACCTTAGCCAAGGGGGATTGGGGATGCCCGATCGCGATTACTATCTTTCCGACGATAATCGTTCAAGGGAGATAAGAGAGGCGTATCAAAATCATCTTGAGAAGACTTATATGCTGCTAGGTGCCTCAAACGATGAGGCAAAGCAAATGGCCAGCAATGTTTTCGCTTTGGAAACCCGTTTGGCTCAAGTGTCATATACTCGTCTCGAGCGTCGCGATCCCAACCTCACATACAATAAAGTGTCGTTGGACGAAATGCAGCAGCTGAGCCCA
>DDWD01000004.1 GCA_002345825.1 Bacteroidales bacterium UBA2295 | reverse complement strand
CCACCAAGGATACGCCATCGTTGCTTACCTTTAACGAGTTTACCACATTCCTACACGAGTTTGGACATGCGCTGCACGGTATTTTTGCCAATACAACTTATCCAAACCTTTCGGGAACATCGGTTTACCGGGATTTTGTTGAGCTACCCTCGCAGGTAATGGAGAACTGGGCTGTTGAGAAGGAATATCTCGATATGTTTGCCGTTCACTACCAAACAGGCGAACCCATTCCTCAAGAAATGGTTCAAACCATTATCAATAGCCGTAATTTCCTGGCTGGCAATCTATCTATCCGTCAGCTTAGCTTTGGACTGGTTGATATGGCTTGGCACGGTATCGAGAAGCCATTTACTGGCGATGTAATTGCCTTTGAGAACAAGCATATGGCCCGAGCCAACGTGCTACCTCACGTGGAGGGGACTGCCTTTAGCCCAGCATTTAGCCATATCTTCGGCGGTGGGTATGCTGCAGGATACTACAGCTACAAGTGGGCCGAGGTGCTCGATGCCGATGCCTACTCGCTTTTCAAGGAAAAGGGAATTTTTAATAAGGAGACTGCCCAATCGCTTCGCAATAATATCTTATCAAAGGGCGGAAGTGAGCATCCTATGACCCTTTACGTGCGTTTCCGTGGTCACGAGCCATCGGTAGATGCGCTGCTGGAGAGAAGCGGTTTGAAGAAGTAGAATTGGCTTCAACTATATTAAAAAGTCCGGGTTCGACTATCAGTCGTATCCGGACTTTTGTCTTGTAACTAATCTCCTTACAGATAAAACATTTTACTATCTTTGCAGTCAAAAGCAGAATATAGAATGTTGTTAGGTAAAACCTATTTATAGTTAAATTCGTACATTCAAAGAAAAAGGCTATGATTATTGAAAGAACACCCAACGAAATAATCTTTAGGTTTCCGAAAAGTATGAATTTGGATGACCTACAAGATCTAACCGATTTGTTTGAATATAAAGAGTTGACAAAGAACACTAAAACATCACAAAAAGAAGTTGATGATTTAGTTAAAACGATTAAAAAAGGTCGTTGGGAAAATACTAAGCAGCAACTTGACTAATGAGAATTGTTGTTGATACAAATATTGCTTTTAGTGCAATTCTAAATACAAACAGCAAAATTGCAAGAATCCTGCTCCAACCAAAAAGCAGGCTAAATTTCTACTCAACAGAACAGTTATCGGTTGAAGTAGAAAAACACAAGAAAAAAATTTTAAATATCTCCAATTATTCAGATTGCGAATTAGACCGTATTATCACTCTTATAACAAAAAAGATTAGGTTTATCAACCTAAGGCTTATTCCTAAAGAATCGTATGAGATGGCTGAAGGTCTTACAAAAGATGTGGATGTTGATGATACAGAATTCGTTGCATTAACCGAGCACATCAAGGGTAAGTTATGGAGTGGAGATAAGGAGTTGCAAATGGGGTTGAGGAAAAAAGGCTGGAATAAATTTATTTCAACCGAAGATCTTTATGAAAGACTTATTAGAAGAGCAAAGTAAGGAGTATTAACACAAATGGGGAACAACCGAGGTGCAAAACAGTTATTTACAAATTCCCCAATTCAATTAAAATATGAAGTTTGAACAGTACAATTTTGTACCCGCGCTAAAGCAGAATCTTGCCGATCTTGGTTTTAAAAGACCTACCGATATCCAGTTTAAAGCCATTCCGCCAACGCTAAAGGGTGAGGACGTATTAGCAATTGCCCAAACAGGTACGGGAAAAACCGCAGCCTTTGCCATTCCCACAATTCAAATGCTTTGCTCAAAACCAGCTAAAATTGGTGCTTACGAAACCCGTTGCCTGGTGATGGTTCCAACACATGAGCTAGCCATTCAAGTAGCCGATGTATATAGGGCTTTGAATAAGGGCGTTGGGTTGAATGTTGTTGGAGTATACGGCGGAGTAACACAGGATCCTCAAATAGGTATTCTAAAAAGTGGGGTAGATGTGCTGGTGGCTACTCCCGGCCGAATGTTCGATTTGGCTAGCCAGGGTTTTCTGTCGTTTAAAGCGGTTGAGATACTGATTATTGACGAGGCCGACCATATGCTGGAGCTGGGCTTTATTAACGATATGGAGCAGCTTATTCGCCGCATTCCACGGTACAGGCAAACGCTTTTCTTCTCAGCAACCATCAACGATAGGATTAAGGATTTAGCCTACGGCTTGGTGCAACACGCTGTGCGTATTCATATCTCGCCCAAGGATCCCGTGTCGAAGAATATTGACCATTCTGTTGCCTTTATTGAGATGGACGACAAGCGTTTCTTCCTTGAACACTTTATCAAAGAAAACCCGGAGAGCAAGATGTTGGTGTTTGTTCGCACCAAGGTACGCGCCGAGCGAGTTCTAAAAGCTATGGAACGGGTTGGAATTGCAAGCCAAACCATCCACAGCAGCAAAGATCAAGGCGAGCGAACCGAAGTAATGGACAATTTTAAAAGCGGGAAGAACAGGGTTTTAATTGCCACCGATGTGAGCGCAAGAGGTATAGATATTCCCAACGTTGAGTTTGTTATAAACTACGATTTGCCCGATGTAGCCGAAAACTATGTACATAGGGTAGGTCGTACCGGTCGAGGAAACCAACGGGGAAAGGCGCTTTCGTTTTGCAGCACCGAGGAGCAACCTACTCTTAAGGAGATTGAGAAGTATTTGCACAATCCCATTTCGGTTCTTGGCATAAGCAATAGCGAGTATCAGGCAACCATCGATTTCTCAGAGGATGCTTCCCATGATTGGCTATCGCTTATAAAGGATCAGGAGGAATTTGAGGTGAAAAAGCAACTTAAAAAGAATAAAAAGAAGAAAAAGAGGTAGGGGGTTTGAGGAGTTCATAGAGTGACTAAAGTTCATAGAGTGACTAAAGTTTATTAGTTAGAATTATCCGCTTTACTGTTGACTTTAAGACTATTGATGTTCAGACTGTTGATGTTCAGACTGTTGATGTTCAGACTTTTGACTTTCAGACTTTTGACTTTAAACTTTTGACTTTAAACTTTGGACTTTTCAACTACAAACTGATACCGATTACTGATTATCTCGTCAACCTCCAAAAAGCGTCGGTTTACGAGACAGGCCGATTACTGATTACCGATAACCAATTACTGATTACTGAAAACCAACAACACCGTGACCTTCGAAGAATTAAACATAAAAAAACCATTCCTGCAGGCGCTAGCCGATTTGGAATATATAAATCCTACACCAATACAGGATAAGGCATTTCCCGTGATTATGTCGGGCAAGAATGCCATTGGCATAGCCCAAACCGGAACGGGAAAAACATTTGCCTATCTATTACCTATACTAAGTACTCTGACATACTCGAAGCAACGTGAGCCTCGCGTGCTTATTCTCGCCCCAACAAGGGTGCTGGTGGTGCAAATAGTGGAGGAAATTAAGAAGCTAACCAAGTATTACGATATCCGTTCGGCTGGGGTTTACGGCGACACCAATATAAATACCCAAAAGCAGATGGTTTACAATGGGCTCGATATTCTGGTGGCCACTCCGGGTCGACTAATCGACTTAACCTTTACGGGCGTTTTGCGCTTAAAATCGATTAAAAAATTGGTAATAGATGAGGTAGATGAGATGCTGAGCCTTGGACTTCGTCCGCAGCTGGCCAGTGTGCTTGATCTGCTACCTGAGAAAAGGCAAACGCTGATGTTTTCAGCAACCATCACTCCCGATGTTGATGAGTTTATTACCAATAGCCTTTTTGAGCCACATCGAATAGTCGTAAATCCGCACGGAACGCCCATTGAAAGGATTAAGCAAATCGGATATCACGTTCCTAACTTTAACACCAAGTCCAACCTGCTTGAGCTACTACTCAATGAGAATAACGATTTGAGCAAGGTAATGGTATTTGTAAAATCGAAGAAAACTGCCGATCGACTGTTTGAGAAGATAGGAGAGAAGTTCCCCGAGCAAATTAGCGTAATTCACTCCAACAAAGCGCATAACACAAGGCTAACAGCCTTAAGGCAGTTTCAGGACGGAACTCACCGTATACTAATTGCCACCGATATTGTGGCGCGAGGTATGGATATCACCGATGTAACTCACGTAGTGAATTTCGATATGCCCGAAGTATCGGGCGATTACCTGCATCGCATAGGCCGAACCGGCAGGGCCAATAAGGATGGCGAGGCCATTTCGTTCATAGCCGAGTGGGAGCAAGAGTACCAATTTGGAATTGAACAGCTCATGGCAAAGCATATCGAAATACTGCCGCTACCCAATAATCTTGAAATCTCGAACGTACTCATTGATGAGGAAAGACCAGTAAATCTGGGTGATAAAGATTATCTGTCAAAAATTACTCGAAAAGCACCTAAACCCAAAGCTCACACGCACGAGAAGAAGGAGAAGAACAAGAAGGTAAACCTTGGTGGCCCTAAAAACAGGAAGGAGAAGTACGAAAAACTCCAAAAGGCAAAAAATCCAAACAAACCCAAAAAAACAAGATTTTAACTTCTTAACTATCGCAATGGCTCAAGGTCAAAAGAATAATCCGCTGCATGGGCTTACCCTAGAGGCTATTTTAACCCAGTTGGTTAGCTATTATGGATGGGAAGAACTTTATGAAAAAATCCATATTAACTGCTTTAAATCAAATCCAACCATAAAATCAAGCCTAAATTTTCTTAGGAAAACTCCTTGGGCTCGCGAAAAAGTGGAGAGTCTTTACTTATTTATGCTTAGGAAGAGGAAAAGGGAGCTATAACATTTTTTTAGCTATTTCTCTAGTAGCCTAATTTCATCCAAGTAGTCCAACTGCAGATCCTCGTGCAGTGACATCAAGATCTTCTTTGCCTTTAGGTATTGCTTTAAATACATATTGCCAATTACCGTGTTGGCACGTAATGTAAGACCCGATTTGCGAAGCTGTTTGCAGAAATGGATGAGCAGTTCCAGCTCGGTTTGTTTATGTCCCGAGTATTTAATATGCTTAGTGGTTGTACGCAAGGCCTTGCGAACCGTTTTCTTTGCAAGGAATTGTCGACTTTTATTGAGCGATTTAAAATCTTCCTCCACAAGTGCTTTTGCATGTGCTATGTAGGCTTGCTCGTCCTGCGCCTCGAATAGCAGGTACGATATTAGCTCCTTATTCTCAAGTTTATATTTAGCCAACCGGATACAAATATCAACAAGTACCTGCTGGGGCAAAATCTTTAGTTCCGACTTAATATCATGTATTGAAGCAGCCTTCATCATTAGAGTGTTTAGTTCTTTTCAACTCATCAAAAGTAGTGAAAACTCAATTTTTTTTGCTTCAAAATTTAGGTTAGCTAATAGGCTAAAACTCTTTACCTAAGGGTGCGATACAGTTGCCTCATCGTATAGTCCTAGTTGCTAATACTTTGATTCTTTGTCAAAAAATACTATATTTGCATAAATACATATCTCCGCTGCTTTAATATTACCTTAAATAGTTTTTTACTATCGAGAAAAGCAGTAATTGTCTAACCAAAATTAAAATTATGCTAAAAGTAAAGCAGATTAACAACGAGAACGAATTAACAGACATTTCACGAGACGAGATTATTAACTTTCTACATACGCACCTCGATCGTTTTCGCGACGATAAGGTGTCAATAGGCAAATGCCTCGACTACGCCTTCGCAAAGGATGGCGGTAAGGGAGGCTTTGTTCTTACAGGACATTACAATGACCAACTGGTGGGCATTGTAGTGATGAACAAAACAGGGATGCAAGGTTTTATACCCGAAAACATTCTAGTTTATATTGCGGTAGATGCAAGTTTACGAGGAAAAGGTATAGGCCGTCAGCTTATGGAAGAGGCTATTAACCGTGCCGAAGGTGATGTAAAGCTACACGTGGAGTACGATAATCCGGCTAAAAGACTATACGAGCGCATCGGTTTTACCACCAAGTACGCTGAGATGCGTTACGTTAAAAAGAAGTAAACAATGGCAGAACTGATCGTAAAATCAGATGAGATAATTCAGAATGTCGAGAAGCTCAATAAGTTTCTCGACAAGAATAGCGTTACCTGGAGTTTGGTTGTAAAGGTGCTTTCGGGTCATCGCGAATTTCTCGAAAAGCTTCTATTCCACCCAGTGGTTAAAAGTTTGCATAGCGTGGGCGATTCCCGAATATCTGGACTCCAGGTTATTAAGGAGATAAATCCCGAGATTGTTACCATGTATGTAAAGCCTCCCGCCATGGATACCATTGAGGCCATTGTAAGCTACGCCGATATATCACTCAATTCATCCTATCGAACCATTGAGGCGTTAAATGCCGAGGCTGCTCGACAGGGTAAGCGTCACCGGGTAATTATAATGATAGAGCTGGGTGAACTGCGTGAAGGTATCCTCCGCGAAAAGGTTATCGATTTTTACAAAAGAGTTTTCGACCTTAAAAATATCGATATTGAGGGTATTGGAACAAACTTAGGCTGTATGTATGGAATCCAGCCCACCTACGACAAGCTGCTTCAGATGTCGCTATACAAACAGCTTATCGATGCCAAGTTTAACACCAATCTGCCATTAATATCGGGTGGTAGTTCAATTACCCTTCCGCTGGTGGGGAAATCGGCTATGCCCAAAAATGTTAACCATTTACGCATAGGCGAAACACCATTCCTGGGAACATCCCCATTCGATGGCAATCAGTTTCTCGACCTCTCCACCGATGCTTTTGAGTATCTTGGTAATGTTATCGAGCTGGAGCTCAAAGAAACAAGCCCCGATGGAATCTTAACCGAAGGGAATATTGGCCACACCTCCGAAGATTTTGACTGGGATCATAGTTACCGTGCCATTCTCGACTTTGGAATCCTCGATGTGGACGTGAATGAGCTCACACCTAAGGACAAAGAAATTCGATTTGCCGGTACAACTTCCGACATGAGCGTGTACGATTTGGGACCAGTAGATAAGAACAAGAAATGCAAGTATAAAGTAGGCGATAAGGTAAGGTTTTCACCATCATACATGGCTGTAGCCCGCCTGATGAATTCGAAATTCATAGATAAAACCATACTGTAAGTGCATCAAATTATATGAGTTAAAGCGCTGTGGCCAAAATTTGCCACAGCGCTTTTTTATTAATCGCACTATAGTTTCCGTTTTAAACTTTAATTTTACCGCAAAAAGTGCCGATGGGAGTAACAATGACCCGTATAATCTTTCCTAAGTACACCAATCATCATAAAACTTTATTTGGAGGGCAAGCCCTAAAGTGGATGGATGAATTGGCCTTTATTGCCGTTTCGCAGGCTTTTCATAAAGATTTTGTAACGGTTAAGGTAAATTCTGTAAAATTCTTAAAACCCGTTCAACAAAACGATATCGTTGAGTTCATCGCCGATGTGGCATCACAGGGTAGGGTTAAAGTTGATGTTGATATTAAGGGATTTGTGGTTATTGGGGATTCAAAAGAACTAGTAATACATGGATCATTTTGCCTTGCACCTGTTGATCAGGAGGGACGACCAGTTAGATTATGAATGCTGAAAATTTGCGATTAAACTATGTATAAGATATTGGCCAAAGAGCTATCCAAAACCTATGGCAGCAAAACTGTGCTTGATAATACAAGTTTTACCGTTGAAAAGGGGCACAAGGTTTCTATTACAGGTATATCAGGAAGGGGGAAAACCACTCTATTACGTATTATTGCTGGTATTGTACCTCCCGATAAGGGTAACATCTCTTTCGATGGAGAGGTTTTTAATTGGCAGTCAGCTAAACATATCCGCAAGCAAATAGCGTACCTGCCGCAAGGAGTTGAGCTAATGGCTGATAATGGCAAAGAGCTCGCAGTGCTACTGGGGATTGATGCAGAATCTGCGGTAGCAATAATGCAAGAGTTAAAACTGGAAAGAGCCGCCCTGTTCCAATCCTTTGCCGATTTAAGTGGAGGTGAAAAGCAACGACTACTATTATCCCTTATACTAAGCCTAAACAGGCCCATTTTACTTCTCGACGAACCCACCTCGGCACTCGATATGAAATCAACAGAAGCACTTATGGACTTAATATGGGGGAGGGAGGACCTAACCGTTGTGTCAACCTCGCATAGCACGCTTTGGAACAGCAAATGCCATAAAATTATTGAACTATGAGTGCAGCACAAGATATATCATGGGTAAATCTTGCCCTTAGCTTCATTATTCTTATTGTTCCTTTGGCCGGGTTCTGGTACTATAGGGTTGGGCTAACCCGCTCCACGCTTATTGCGGTCGCGCGCATGGTAATACAGCTCTCGGCTGTAGCAATTTATCTCGAATTTATCTTTGAGCAAAACAATGCCATACTCAACTCGGCCTGGGTTCTTATTATGATCTTGGTTGGAGTATTCACCACCCTTAAGCGAAGCGGTTTGAATCCTAAAGTGCTTGCTATTCCGTTATTCATTTCGGGAATTACAAGCATACTTATTGTAGATGCTTTCTTCCTGGGTTTCATAATCAAATTGCCCTATGTATTCGAATCGCAATACTTTATCCCAATTTCAGGGATGATTTTAGGGAATGCTATGAATCATAATATCGTTGGGCTTAATGCCTATTTCGAGGGGTTGGTTAACAACCAAAACCTTTACTACTTCTTGCTCATTAATGGCGAGAGCAAAAAAACCGCAATTAACCCATTCATCGTAAGAGCTATAAGAAAGGCCCTTAACCCCATGATTGCTAACACTTCTGTTATGGGGCTAATATCTCTACCCGGAATGATGACCGGCCAAATACTGGGCGGAAACTCCCCCTCTACGGCTATTCGTTATCAGATAATGATAATGCTTGCTATTTTTACAGGCTGTAGCATAAACCTAATGCTTAGCATAATACTTGGAAACAGAACGGCCTTCGACAAGATGGATAGAATCACCCCAGCTGTGCTAAAGCGAAAATTGGCAAAAGAATAAGGAGCACATTACAAAGTATGAATCTTTTAAATAGATAAAAATCACCATTCTTCATAGCGCTTGGTTCTTTATATCAGTTAGTTAAGCATATATTACGCTTTTTTTTACTTTAATATTACATACTAAGCTGGTCAATGGTTCAAATTCCATAACTTTATAGCAAAATTGTTGTTATGTATAAAGATGTAAAACCGGGCCTTAGCTTCACCGCTTCACTAGTTGTTGGGATGGAAAACACAGCCATTCATTACAAGTCTGGTACACTTGTAGTATTTGCAACGCCAGCTATGATTGCCCTAATGGAGAACGCTGCAATGAATGCTGTTTTGCCTCATTTGCCTAAAGGATTCACAACCGTGGGCGTTAAGGTAGATGTTCGACACACAAAGGCTACCCCTATAGGCATGAAGGTAGAAAGCAAAGCCATATTAACCCAAGTGGATGATAAAAAGCTTGTTTTTGAGGTAAATGCATACGACGAGGATGGAGAAATAGGCTCGGGCACGCACACCAGATACATTGTGGATACCATGAATTTTATGAATAAGGCTCTAGAGACTAAAGAAACATAAGACACCAGTATATGCCAAATAGATTTTTTCTCCTTTTACTCCTATCACTACTACTGCTAGCTGGTGGATGTAATAGTACGAACGAGCATGCCGATAAAACCTCAAAAGATATCTATGTGAGCTATAGCGAGGAGGGGATTGGTAAAACTTTTTCCGTACCCCCAGGAATCGTTTCTGTATTTCTCGATGAATCAAAGGTTGGCAACACCGAACTTAAGCTTTTACTCGAAGATATAAGGCACCTCAATTTTCTCATTATCCCCAATCTATCAAGCGATGTAGATAATAACCATTATGCCGATATCAATAAGAGGCTTGAAGATATACTTTTTCAGGACTTGGCATCCATAAACAATGGTGCCGAGTTGATAAGAGTCAAAATCCTGCCTAAAGATTCTGTTGCCATAAGCGAGATGATTGTTCTGGTGTCTAATGAGCAAAGCTTGTTTTGCGTCAGTTTTCAGGGTGATATCAACCTAACCAAAGTTGCCAACCTGGTTAAACCCGAAAACCTTGAGGTAGTCACCAATTTGAATCGCTTCAACTAATATCACTCCTCATCAATAGTATGCTTTTCATTAATGAGCAGTTCCTATTCTGTACGGGCATTTTCCTTTTTAAAAAATTGTTAATACCTTTAGCTTGTATTACACTGTTTGGTTATGCTGTTCGATTTCTGGAATAACATACTTCTCCCCAATCTCTCTTTAATCATTCTGTTGATTTACCTATTTACGGTTATATCTACTGCTGTAATGGTAATTCATGAGAAGCGCGATCCCGCCAAAACTAGCATATGGGTACTTATCCTCATATTACTTCCAGTTGTTGGGCTAATCTTTTACATCTTGTTTGGACAAAATCGTAGGAAGGAAAAGATTTTTAACAGGAAGGGTATAAAGGACCTACAACAAATAGAATTGCTAAGTAATAACCAACTGGTTGATATACAGGCAAAAAAATTTGTTAATATTCCAAGCATAACCGATAATCTGGGCATAATTACCCTACTGCTCAACAATAGCAAGGCTCTGCTAACCGAGCATAATCAAGTGGAGATATTCCAAACCGGTAGAAAAACATTCCGATCTATCCTCGACAATATCGATGGGGCAAAGAAATCAATTCATTTAGAGTTTTACATTATTGCCAATGATGAAATTGGTAATAAGATTAAGGATAAGCTTATAGATAAGGCAAGAGAAGGTATTAAGGTAAGGCTCATCTTTGATGATGTGGGGAGTTGGCATCTGCCAAAAAGATTTGTAGCCGAACTGGTGGCAGCTGGGGTAGAGGTATATCCATTCATGGAGGTTAAGTTTCCTCTCCTAACTAGTAAGGTGAACTATCGAAATCATCGCAAAATAATTGTTATCGATGGTAAGGTAGCCTTTATGGGCGGAATGAATATTGCCGACAGGTACCTAAAGGGCGACGAGCTGCTTGGAACTTGGTACGATACCGTTTTGCGAATTGAGGGCGATGCTGTTAATGTGCTTCAAATTATATTCCTAATCGATTGGTACTTTGTTAGCAATAAGCTTGAGTTTAGTAAGGAGGAGTGCTTCTTTAGGCATTCAATTACAACTAAGCATTCGCTCCAAATTACCTCAAGTGGACCCGATTCCGACTGGGCCTCCATTATGCAAGCATTTTTTGCAGCTATTACCCGCGCACGTAAACACATCTATATATCAACCCCATACTTTGTTCCAAACGAGAGTATACTAACTGCCTTGAAAACAGCCTCGTTAAGCGGAGTTGATGTGCGAATTGTATTGCCCGGTAAATCCGACTCAACAGTTGTGTACTGGAGTTCGTTGTCGTATGTATCCGAGTTGCTCGATGCAGGTATTAAGGTTTACCTGTTCCAAAACGGGTTTAATCACTCCAAAATTCTGATGATAGACAGTAACTTTGCTTCCGTAGGATCGGCCAATATGGATATAAGGAGTTTTGAAGATAATTTTGAAGTGTTGGCTATGATTTACGATCAGGAATTAACGCTGAGCCTAGAGAAACAATTCCTCCGCGATATTCGAAAAAGCAAACAGGTTAATGCCTTGAAATGGAAACAACGATCGAATGTTCAGAATTTTAAAGAATCGCTTGCACGAATATTTAGCCCATTGTTTTAGGATTGATAAAATCTTATTTGGGCACGATGTTTGATTAAATCAAAAAGTATTACTTTTAAGCCAAGAAGTTAATTTCAATTTGTTCAACTAAAATAACACACTATGAAAAGATTATCACTTCTATTTGTCGCAACATTGCTTATGGTAAGCGTTGCTAATGCTCAGTTTCTTCGTTTTGGGGTTAAGGGTGGCCTTAACTCCTCATCTATGAAAATTGATAAAACCACACTTGAGAACGTAAGTACTTTGGATGGAGCCAAGGATTTTGTTTTGGAACAGGGCGATTCTGAATTTGGTCTTCACTTCGGTGTTTTTGGTCGAATTCAAATTGCAGGCGTTTTTATTCAGCCCGAAGTTCTTTTTACTCAAGCAAAAGGTAATTTTGTTATAACTGATCAGGCAGATGCTCAAAGCACCTACAATGCTATAGTGGAACAAAAGTTTAACAGGTTAGATATTCCTGTAATGGCAGGCTATAAGTTTGGCCCAGCTAAAGTGTTCTTAGGCCCCGTAGCAACCTTTACGCTTAGCGAGAAGGATGGACTAAAAGATAAAATGACCGATTTTGTAGGAGAGAATTCCACCGTGGAAAATTCGTTAAACAATGCTGTATTTGGATACCAAGTTGGTGTTGGTCTGGATATCCTTAAGTTTGCTACCCTTGACGTTAAGTACGAAGGAAACCTTAGCAAGCTGGGAGACCAGCTATCGGTTGGCGGACAAAACTTCAACCTAGATCAACGTAACCCCCAGTGGATATTTAGTTTAGGGATATTTTTCTAGATTAGTTAGATATTAATTCAAAGGGCTGATTAAACATCAGCCCTTTATTTTTGTCTTACAAAAAGAGTTAAATCAATCGCTCGAATCGTAAGATACCATTATTATGAAATAAATTTATTACATTTGGAATAGATGACTAATGACTATTGAGGAATAAATTTATGGAATAGGTATGCAGCCAATTAATTTCATATCAAATACTCGTCAGTACCTATACACATTGTTGGGTTTTTCCAGCGGTGCAATTTGCGCTAGAAAACAATCTTATCAGTTTAAACAACCTCAATATAACAGCAGACAATCAATCGCTTTACTTGCCATTGTTCTCACTACCCCTGCCAAGCAATTCATTGCCACACCATACCTTATTGCAGCTGTATTTGCTGTGCTAATAGCGGTTACTGGTGCAATTATAATTACTCAGCGAATCAAAAATAAAGCGATTAAGGCAGCATTAGCCCAATCGGAAAAAGACAAGGACTACTTTGTTGAGCAGATCAATGAGCTAAAAAAGGATTTGCAGAACAGACAGCTGGAGTATAACCACTTGTTTAAAGTGAACGCCATGAGTTCTGTGGAGTTTGAGAAGATCAAAAAGGATCTGTTGGAGGCCAAGCAAATTGCCGAGGAGGCCGATATGCTAAAATCAAATTTCCTGGCCAATATGAGCCATGAAATAAGAACTCCAATGAATGGTATCCTTGGGTTTGCCCAATTATTACAGGACGATGAACTCGACAGGGAAATGCAACATCGGTATCTCGATATTGTTTGCCATAATGGGGCTATGCTGGTTAATCTAATCGATGATATTATGGACATATCAAAGATTGAGGCAGGTCAGCTAGCTTTTAACAAATCCGATGTAAATATCGATGACCTATTCTTTGACCTATATGCCTTTTTCAACGAAATTAAGTTTAAGCAAGAGAAGGAGCATCTAACGTTGCGTTTGCTTAATCTGAATGACGATGAAAACAGCGTGCTTTTTACCGATGAGCAACGGCTCCGCCAGGTTATGTCAAACCTTATTGGCAATGCAATCAAATTTACCGATAAAGGTACTGTGGAGTTTGGCTTTACGCATAACAAGAAAAAGAATCACATAGAATTTTTTGTACGCGATACTGGTATTGGGATTCCCAAGGAAAAGGTTGATATTATTTTTGAACGTTTCAGGCAAATTGAAGAAGGCTCAACAAGAAAATACGGGGGTACAGGAATAGGATTATTTATAAGCAAACATATTATTGAGTTACTTGGAGGAAGTATTTGGGTAGATTCGGAGATAGGCGTGGGCACCACTTTCCACTTCACGTTGCCGTACGCCACAATACAGGAGCGCAAAAATGCTGTGAAAGTGTTTACCCCAGCAGATAGGGATTACAATTGGGAAGGCAAAGTAATCATGATTGCCGAGGATGCAGAAACAAACTTCAAATTTTTAAAAGCTATGCTTGATAAAACCCAGGCAAGTATTGTTTGGGCACGTAACGGAAAGGAAGTTGTGGATTACTGCAATGATAACCCTAAGGTTGATATGGTTTTAATGGATATTCAGATGCCCATTATGGATGGTTATGAAGCTACTACTTTGGTAAAAAAAATTAATCCAGCCATTAAGATAATTGCCCAAACTGCTTACGCCATGCCCAATGATAACATTAAATGTATTGAGGCTGGATGTAACGATTACATATCTAAACCTATCAATCCTCATCTTTTGCTCGAGAAGATAAATACTCACCTTCAGAATAATAAGATTACCGTTACGTAATGGCTCTTCGTATTCTTAATAGTCTGGCAATAAGGTTATCCAGCAGGTTTAGCTGAAGCATATTTGCACCATCGGAAAGTGCTTTTGCTGGATCGGGATGAGTCTCCACAAATATTCCATCAGCGCCAACAGCTATAGCCGCTTTACCCATTGTATCAATTAAAGCAGGTTGCCCACCCGTTACGCCCGATGTTTGATTGGGCTGCTGATTGGAATGGGTTAAATCAACAATCACGGGATATCCAATTGCTTTCATAGTGGGAATGCCTCTGAAATCTACCACAAGGTCATGGTAACCAAAAGTTGTTCCTCTTTCAGTTAGCATCACCTTTTTGTTCCCTGTGCAGGTAACTTTCTCTACTGCAAACTTCATCGATTCGGGCGAGGCAAACTGTCCTTTTTTTATATTCACTACTAATCCTGAATTTCCGGCTGCTAGCAGCAGATCTGTTTGGCGACAAAGAAAAGCTGGAATCTGCAAAACGTCCACGTAGTGTTTGGCCAGCTCAACATCAAGGGGCGAGTGTACGTCGGTAATTACAGGAATTTCATAATCTTGCCTAATTTTACCCAGTATTTCCAATGCCTTTTCATCTCCAATACCAGTAAAAGAATCAAGTCTGGTCCGATTGGCCTTTCGATATGATGCCTTAAAGACAAATGGAATGGCGTACTTTTCAGCTATATCCTTAATGCTTTGGGCAATTCTGTGGGTAATCGTTTCATTTTCGACAACGCAAGGACCAGCTATCAATAAAAAGTTGTTTGCCTCCAAATGTTTTAAACCTTCGATTGATTTTAGCACACACATATTTATATACTTAGGCTATGTATATTGAATTTTAGGTTTACTTGTACTTGTCTTTCCATAGATGCTTTAGCCTGGTTGCAATTTCTTTTTCTTTGGCATTTTCCTGAGGAGTGTATAGGGTTTTGCCAGATATTTCCTCTGGTAAGAATTCCTGATCCGCAAAATTTCCCTTGTAGCTATGTGCATACTTGTAATTATCTCCGTATCCCAAGTCTTTCATCAGCTTAGTAGGTGCATTTCTAATATGCAATGGAACAGACAGATCACCCGATTCTTTAACAAGTGCTTGAGCATCATTTATTGCCATATATGCCGAGTTACTTTTGGGGCTTGTGGCAAGATATATGGCCGCTTCAGATAGGATTATTCTCGATTCTGGCCAGCCTACCATCGATACAGCCTGAAAACAGCTTGTTGCCAGCAGCAGCGCATTCGGGTTGGCCAATCCAATATCCTCTGATGCTAATATAAGCAATCGGCGGGCAATGAATTTTGGATCCTCTCCACCCTCAATCATTCGGGCAAGCCAGTAAACAGCTGCATTGGGATCACTCCCCCTAATAGATTTTATAAAGGCCGATATGATATCATAATGTTGCTCTCCGCTCTTATCGTATCGGGCAATATTCTCCTGCAATTTTTCGGTAACTATACTATTGTTAATAAGAATTTCTTCCGATTCTTGAGAACATATTACGATATCGAGGATGTTCAGTAGCTTTCTGGCATCTCCTCCTGAAAAACGGAATAATGCATCGGTTTCCTGAACCTTTACATTAAGCTGTTTAAACTCAAAATCAGTAGATAAAGCCCTTTCCAACAGTAGTTCCAGCTCGTTTTTCTCAAGCGACTTGAGAACATATACTTGACAACGTGACAGGAGCGGTGGTATAACCTCAAACGAAGGATTCTCGGTAGTAGCGCCAATAAGAGTTACAACACCTTCTTCTACAGCACCTAATAGGGAGTCTTGCTGCGATTTACTAAAGCGGTGAATCTCATCAATAAATAGAATAGGTGAGGGGTGATTGAAAAATCGCTGTGAGCGGGCTTTCTCTATCACCTCCCTAACATCTTTAACTCCAGAGTTTACTGCGCTTAAAGTATGAAACGGACGCTTAAGCTCATTGGCCAAAATCCGAGCTAGGGTAGTTTTCCCCACACCTGGTGGTCCCCAAAGGATAAAGGATGAAATGTTGCCAGACTCCATCATCCGTCGAATGATATTTCCTTTACCAACTAGGTGCGATTGTCCAATGTAGTCATCTAAGGTTTTGGGTCTTAATCGTTCCGCTAAGGGTATATTACTCATTGTAACTTGTGTTTTTGCAAATTTATGAATGTTTATGGCTTTATTGTTGTAAATACAACAAGTAATTTGGCTTGTAATTTTTACTACTAATCACAATTTATATTATCTTGCTAAACTAAAGTTGCATAGTTTTTGTTTTTAACAGTAGTTAACAATCCGAAAAATTAACCAAACCTGCATAGCTATGAAAACAAATCCGATTAAAAAATTTTACGTTTTAACCGCATTGTTTCTTGGGCTGAGCTCAGCTTCATTTGCTCAGGAACAAATAACCGAGATTCTGAAGGGCGGACTAAGCGATGCCGAAAAGCTTGGCAACGCTTATCTGGAGCCATTTGGTAATATGTTTGGTACAGCCTTAAACGGAGGATGGTACCAGGCAGCAAGACCTCATAAGATTTTAGGCTTTAATTTAACGTTAACCGCCNNCCGCCTCTGCAGCAGTAGCGCCTGTTAGCGCCCGTACTTTTGATGTTTCACAGCTTGATCTTCAAACCATTCAGCTAAAAAATCCTCAGGACAACATGGCTCCTACCATTGCTGGTGAAATGAGCGCTGGCCCAACGGTGATGCTAGATGTTGAAGGTGAAACAATTGAGTTTGATTTACCCCAAGGTGCAGGGCTTCCCCTTGTGCCCATTCCATTTATTCAGGCTGGAGTAGGGCTGCCAATGAGCACTGAAGTATCCATAAGGCTTTTACCTCCGGTCGATTTGGGCAAGTACGGAAGGCTAAACCTGTGGGGCATTGCTGTTAAAAATCAGTTTAAAGATTTCATTCCGGGACTTAAGGAGTTACCAATCGATCTTTCGTTTATGGTTGGTTACACCAACTTTAGCTACGAATACGATATTAACTATGCACCTAGTCCGTCGGATATGCCTGCTGGATTCACTCAGGCCGATTTTGAAAACCAGAAGCTTTTCCTTAATGCCTCGGGTTTAACTGGTAGAATTTTGGTGGGGAAAACCATTCCCCTTATCAGTGTATATGCTGGGCTAGGGTATAGCCAAGCAATTACAAGCCTTGGGCTTGGTGGAAAATATGCTGTTGGAATAGCTCCTTACGAATCGACAGACATTTATGAAGATCCTTTGTCTCTGGAATTTCCAAAAAAATCATTTAGCGCCAATATTGGTGCTCGAATCCGCTTGGGGGTGATTTCGATTCATGCAGATTATACCCTTGGCGATTACGCACTTTATTCTGGAGGGATTGGGGTTAGCTTTAGGTAATAGATTTATTAAAAAAGGGGCTTTCGCCCCTTTTTTAATTTGAATTAACTGGTTTGTATTGTGGTGTTTACTTGGCCTTATCTTCACTAATAAAATCGGTTATGTTGTGTGCTATCTTTAGTATTTTTACTACTATTCGGTTTTCATCATAAATTGGCGAATAGGTCTCAATAAAAGTGTAAACCTTACTGCCAAGTTGTAGTTGGCTAGTCTCCTTCTTAATAATCCCATTGTTAAGGTCAGTCCAAAACTGATTGTACTCTTTAAGCTGCTTGTCGTCTAATAAAATATTATCTGCATGGTGTGTGCCAATTAGTTGATCTGGGGTTTGGTTAGTTAACTTCAAATACTCGTCGTTTACCGATAGCACCTTGCCCTTGGGATCATATTCAATAACATAGCTCGAAGCGTTTAGTGCATTGATAATGCTATCGGTTTCAGCACTTTTCCGAGCCGATTCCTCTTGAGTTGCCTGTAATTCCTCCATATTCTGTCGCATCTCTTCTTCCTGTGCAGCAAGCTCTTCGGATTTTATGCGTGACTCCTCCAAAAGTTTTACGGTTTTGAGATTTATCTTAACAGATGAGATTGTTGACGCAATGCTTTCGCCTACCTTTTCGACGAACGATACGATGTGCCTATCAAACTCTTCCAAACCAGCAAGCTCTATCACACCATAAACCATCTCGTTAACTTTAAGAGGAACAACTAGGAGACAGGTAGGAGTATCGTAACCGAGCCCCGAGGATACCTTAATATAATCACTTGGGATATCGGTCATGAAAATTGTTTCTCTCTCCTGAGCGCAGCGTCCAACTAGACCCTCACCAAGCTCCACACGTTTTTCAACGTATTTTCTGCGCTCCCATGCGTACGATGCTACTAAATCATAGTGAAGATCATTAGAATCGTCGTCATTAAAAAGGAAAAGAGCACCTACATTTGCTCCTATGTATTTCACAAGATTACTAATAATCTGGTAGGAGAATTCGTCCACATTATCATTATTCTTTCTGAGAATTTCAGCAAAATGAGCCATTCCAGAGGTTGCCCAGCTAATTTTATCATCCTCAATTTTCCGAACATCCTCTTGTTCCCTAGCGTGTATTAGGCTTGTCCTCATTCCTAGCAGCGATTCACCAAGTATATCACCATCACTTAGCTTTTTGTATTTTTGATTAAGATTTCCCTTGCCAATTTCTCGTGCAAAATGCGCGGTCTTTGACAATCCATCAATCAACGTGTTAATCGAATGGCTGATATCTTCAATCTCGTCTCCAGTATGTAAGATAATCTTTTTATTCTCATCAATTTTTCCTTTGGCTAGCTCCCCAAGCACATTTTTAGCCTTTACCAGTGGTTTTGTAATGTTATAGGCCGTTAGCCACAGTATAATGGCTAGCAAAGTGAGGCCAATTATGCTTAACACTAGCGAGTTCTGCATTATTGTAGAGGCCTCCTTAAGTAATACACTTTTGGGTACAACAATACCAAATGACCAAGGTGTATTGGTCTTCCCAATAGGTATGGCAGCAAATGTTGCATAATATTCCTCACCCGTAAGCGAATCAGTCATACTAAAAGAGAAGTTGTTCCCGCTTAAAACTTTGTCCGATACATTGTTAGATTTGTCTAATTCACTGAAATGTTCTTCAAATAAATCGCCAAGGAGTTCGCTGTTTGGATGGCCAACAATAGTTCCGTTATTTGATAGCATAATGGAATAGCTACCCTCGAATGGCTGAATAGATGTGGTTATTGTTTGGTAACTATTTAGTACGATATCCATTCCAAAAAGTCCACGGAACTCGCCGCCTTCTATTAAGGGAACAGCTGTACTCGCCTCTAGCATTTGCTCGCTATCATCGGTATAGCTAAACCAGTAGGGGTCAATCATTGCCTCTTGTTTCGAGAGTTTGATGTTGTGGTAACTGCTCCCAACATCGTCACCCTCAAGGTTCAGCGTTGCTTCTTGGTACTTTAGTTCACCTTGCTCGCGATAGTAGGTAAAACGGTGGCGACCATAAGGCTTTTTGTAGGTGCTATCCAATGCATTAATTTCCCAACTCCCCCAAACAGAGAGGATATCAGGATTTTTATATGATACGCCAAAAATAATCTCCTTAAAAAAACGAACTCTCTGATCCTCGGGAATCTCTCTAAAATTATGCAAAGCATGGACAATTGATCGGGAGATATCCATATCGTGGTTAAGGTGAGAGCGAACAAGGTTTGCGCTTTCACTGGCACTTAAGTCGGCCTTTTCAAATGATTCCCTTAATGAAATATCCTCAAGTTTAAAAATCAGATAGCCAATTGAAACTGCATAGGTAATTGAAGTGATAAGTAAAACAGATAACAACAGTTTGCTTCGTATCTTCATTCGAATTTTCATAACTTTTCATTTTAAGCCGTGTGCCAATAAAGTACCTTTTGGATGTGAAAATACACCATTATTTCCATTAACGCAAAACTATATTAATGCGAGAAAAGCAATTGCTCATTAAACCGTGAAAATAATTTTTTGTCTTAAGAAACAGTAAGATATAATAACTTATTACTCAACTTTCGCAAGCAAAATATTAACGTATATACACCAGTGTTTCTGTATTTTAAATATGTTTCTTTGCGGTTTTTGTGTCTTCTTTGTGTTTTTTGTGTAATAGTAAAATAGCTATAGCACAAAGTTTCACGAAGGATTACACAGAGTTCCACAAAGTATTTGCAGGAAATATATGTTATTCATTACTAGATACATATAAGTATTAAGAATAAATATTTGACTATATATCACGGAATTAAATTGTATGCTAAAGTTGAGATATTATTTAACTAATCTAAAATATTATGAACTTTTTTAAAAGGAGGTTTTTAACTGCAGTTGCCTTATTAGTTCTGGCTGCGCCCTTAAATGTTTTCCCTCAAGTTGATCAATACAAAGATTTTCAGCTAATAAGGGAGCAGGCATTTTCCAAGTCGGAACTTAGGGAGATGGCCGTTGAACTTACCGATGGCATTGGCCCCCGATTAAGCGGGAGCTTAGGTTTCCTTAATTCAGTAGAGTGGGCAAAGGACCGTTTGCAAACCATGGGTATTGAAAATGCGAGGGTTGAGCCATGGGGAGAGTTTGGCAATGGCTGGCAAATGGAAAAGTTTTACATCGCGCAAACCAAGCCTTACTATCAACCATTGAGCGCTATTCCTCAAGCCTGGACAGGGAGCACAAATGGTCTTGTAAAGTCCGAGGTTGTTATGGTTAATGCTAGTTCAAAAGAGGATTTAGCCCAATATGCTGGCAAGCTCAACGGGAAAATTGTTATAACTCCTTACGAAAAAGATATAGAGGTTTCATTTGAACCATTGGCCTCAAGGTATACCGAGGAAGATTTAAACCGCCAGAATGAAATTTCACAGGTTAGACCCGACATGGATCCATTTATCCGAGAGCGCCAGCGGGAAGCATGGAGCAGAGGCCTCTCAAATACTGACCTTATTGAGTTTTGTCAGGCTGAGGGCGCCATTGCGCTAATCAATAATTCAGGAACATGGGGCGTAATTCGTACCGGAGGCTCTCGCAACGGGCGGAACCTGACCGAGTTAGGTATACCCGTTATTGATATGACCCATGAGCATTATGGACGAATGGTTAGGCTAATCGATAGGGGAACTCCTGTTGAATTAGAACTTGAAGTTAAAAATAAACTGGTTACTGACAACAAGTTAATTTACAATGTAATAGGTGAAATTGAAGGTGCCAACAAGAAGTTAAAAGATGAGGTTGTGATGATTGGCGCTCATATCGATTCATGGCATGCTGGTACAGGCGGAAACGATAATGGCTCAGGGGTTATTGTGATGATGGAGGTGATGCGAATCCTTAAGCAATCGGGCGTTAAGCTCGACAGAACTGTATGCATTGCCCTTTGGGGAGCCGAAGAGCAAGGATTGCACGGATCGCGTAACTGGGTGAAAAAGTATGTTTACGACTCTGAAACTGACACCAAAGGACCGGAATACGACAAAATATCAGCATACTACAATTTTGACTACGGAACAGGCTGGGTAAGAGGTATATTTCTCCAGGACAACCTTGCCCTTAAACCCATTTTCGAGGAGTTTCTTAAACCGGTCCATGATCTTGGCGCAAAAACAATCTCTACTCGAAATCCCGGCAGCTCAGATCACATGGTATTCAATAGGCTTGGAATACCCGGTTTTGCGCTAATTCAAGATAGGATAGATTACGGAAGGGGTTACCATACAAACATGGATACTTTTGATCGCATTCAGCTAGGCGATTTGAAACAGGCTGCCACAGTTGTTGCCACGCTAGTTTATCAAACCGCAAATTATCCTGATAAATTGCCTCGTAAGCAGATGTAATAGTAATTAGACACAGCAAAATGCGGATTAACTTTAGTGTTAGTCCGCATTTTTTTGCTTAGCGCTTTTTGTTCAATTTGTACTTGTTTACCTTTTGGTTGGTCTGCTTGGGAGCAGGTTTTTTGTACCAAAAAAAGTTCTCTCGTTGCTTCAGTTTCCCCTCTTTGCTTCGCTCAACAAAAGTAGGTTTTCCCGAGTAAGGATCTATCCCAGTGTAGAATATTGTTGATGCAAGTGTCATTGGGGTGGGTGTGAAATCCTGAACCTGCTCCGGTTGGATGTGCATTTTTTCCATCCGCTTGGCCAAACTTTGCATGTTTTCCAGGGTGCATCCAGGATGGCTGGAAATGAAGTAGGGGATAAGCTGCTGATTTAATGAATTCTTACGATTTATAGTATCAAACTTTACTTTAAGATCCTCGAAAAGTTTAAACGATGGTTTTCGCATTTGTTTCAGCACATAATCCTCGGTATGCTCTGGGGCAACCTTTAGCCTGCCTGAAACGTGAAAACGCACCACCTCATCAAAATACTGCCTGTTAACTGGGTTACTCCAGTCGACAAATAGATCGTAACGAATTCCACTGCCAATAAATGCTTTCTTGATATATGGTAATGCTCTAACTTTCTGGTAAAGTTTTATAAGCGGTTCGTGATCGGTTTGCAAATTGCTGCAAATAGAAGGGTAGATGCAGGATGGCTTTTTGCACTTTGCGCAAACATTTAGATTTTTCCCCTGCATTTTGTACATATTTGCCGATGGACCTCCCAGATCTGTTAGGTAACCCTTAAAATCAGGATCTTGTGATATTTTTTTCACCTCCTTTAGTATCGAATCCACTGAACGGCTCGATATGAATTTACCCTGATGAGCAGATATTGTACAAAAGCTACATCCTCCGAAGCATCCACGGTGGATATTAACCGAAAACTTGATCATTTCCCATGCGGGAATCCGTTTGCCTTTGTATCGAGGGTGTGGAGCCCTTACGTAGGGTAAGTCCCACCAGCTGTCCATCTCGTTGGATGTTGCCACCGGATAGGGAGGATTCACAACGATGCTTTTATCCTCGAGGGGTTCAATAAGCACTTGGGAAATTAATTTATTCGACTCCTCTTCAATAACCTTAAAGCTTTCGCCAAGCTTGAGCGGGTTTTTCAGGCATTCGTTGTAACTGCTGAGTACAATATGCTCTTTATCTGAATCGTATGCTTTTCCCGAAATGAAAGCTGTTTGCAGAATATCGTCCATTGTCGATATGGTTTCACCACCATCTAACCTTTGGGCAATCTCAACAATGGGCTTTTCACCCATACCATAAACTAGCATATCAGCCCCGCTATCGACAAGAATGCTTGGTAACAGCTTATCTGACCAGTAATCGTAATGCGTAAAACGTCGTAACGATGCCTCAACGCCACCAATTATCAACGGAATGTTCGGATGTGTCTTTTTAATAATCTGCGAGTAAACCTTTACTGCGTAGTCGGGTCGGAAACCCGATTCACCTCCTGCGGTGTAGGCATCGTCACTTCTCAAACGCTTGTTTGCCGTGTAGTGGTTCACCATTGAGTCCATATTGCCCGATGTAACAGCAAAGAAAAGGCGGGGTTCGCCTAGTTTACGGAAATCGCGTAAATCGTCGCGCCAGTTTGGCTGGGGTACAATGGCTACTTTGTAGCCGGCATTTTCGAGTATCCTGCCAATTATTGCTGCACCAAACGACGGGTGATCGACATAGGCATCGCCAGTAAACAGAATTATGTCTGCTTGTGTCCAGCCCAATGCATCCATCTCTTTTTTTGATGTAGGCAAGAATTTGTTGTTTTGTTGATTGTTCATCATTTTAATGTTCAGTGATGGATTGCGGTATGGTGAATTAGCTTATTGGTTCTACTCCCAATTTTGTGAAATGATACAACTTTGAGGTAATCTTACACTAAAAATACAGTTGTACCATTTTATTTAAAACTTGGGCTAAGGATTGAGCTATCGCCGTAGCTTAGGAACCTAAACCCATTTTCCAGGGCAAACGTGTAAACCTTTTTCCAATCGTCGCCAATAAAAGCTGCAACAAGCAGTAAAAGCGTGCTACGGGGTTGGTGAAAATTTGTAATCAAACGGTTCACAACTCTAAATTTGTAGCCGGGTACCACTATCATCTGCGTGCTAGCACTTAAATAACCTTTGCCCTCGTGTATAATGTGCTCTTTAAGGGCATTTAAAGCCTGCGCAAGCGTATAATTCTGATTTAAGGTGTAACCGTCCCATTGCCCAACCTTGAAGTTGTCGTGCGCCAAAATTCCATCAAGGGCTTTAACTCCAAGCCAGTAAATGCTCTCAAGGGTTCGCAATGAGGTTGTACCAACTGCAACTACATCGCCCTTACGGCTCAAAATGTTATCTAACAAATCGGTGGTTACATATATGCGCTCGGTGTGCATTTCATGATCACCAATGGTAGTGCTTTTTACAGGCCTAAAAGTCCCGGCACCAACATGCAACGTGGTTTCGGTAAGTAAAACACCTTTTTGCTTAAGCTGTACTAGTACATTTTCGGTAAAATGTAAACCTGCAGTTGGTGCGGCAACAGACCCTTCGGGTTTGGCATAAACCGTTTGGTAACGCATCTTGTCATTCTCCTCGGGATTTCGATTGAGATATGGAGGAATGGGAACCTCTCCAGCATACTCAACAACTTGAGCAAAGGTAATGTTCTTATCATCCCATTTAAATTCAACCAAAGCACCATCATCCGTTCTTCTAAGCATTTCGGCCGTCAGGGTTATGTCTAATCTGGGGATTATAAGTTTTAAAACTTCACCTTTCCAGCGTTTAATGTTACCAACAATACAGTTCCACTGAGTTGAATACGTTTGTGTAAAAGAGGTTTGATAGTCGGAGGGGTTTACAGGATTCAACAAGAATATCTCTATATTTGCGCCCGTTTGCTTTGTAAACCTTAACCGTGCCTGCACCACCTTGGTGTTGTTAAAAACCATCAGGTCGTCAGCAGCAATTTCATCAACAATTGATGTAAAGGTTGAACTAAATATATTTTTATTCTTATATATCAACAGCTTGGATAAATCCCTCTTTGCCAATGGATGTTTTGCAATTCGAGAATCATCGAGCCTGTAATCGAATTCCGAAATCGTAATATGCTTATAAGGAGCGTTCAATTCAATTCTACTTTAAAATGATTAACTTTGCGGGCAAAAGTAATACAATTTAATTGATTTGAGATGAAGTGTAAAGTTGGCGATAGGGTGAGATTCCTTAACGATGTGGGTGGTGGTAAAGTAACGCGTATTGTGAAAAATACGGTTTACGTGCTCGATAACGATGGTTTCGAGGTTCCTGCTATGCTAAGCGATATAATAGTGGTTAATCAATCCACCGAATCGAAATATGGTGGTGTTTCAGACCCAGGGAATCATGCCGAACAGGATACAACCCCTGATAAAGCAGATAGCAATATTGTTGGAAACGAAGAACCTTCGGATTTTGAGGATTTGGCCGCATTAGATTTTCTTGATGACGACAAGGACTCTGAGGGCGATATGCTAGGCATTCATCTAGCCTTTGTTCCCACGGATCAATCAAAAATGGTCGATTCATCTCAGGAACTTTACATTATCAACGACAGCCCATACAGAACTTTCTACAGCATTTCGCGCTGGGAGGGAAGCCTGGTAAAGCCCATAAGGGCTGGTTTTTTGTATCCCGACTCAAAAGAGATGGTGAAAGAGTTTCCCCGAGAAAGCCTAAATGCGGATGTAACGCTGAATATCCAATGCTTATTTTTTAAAAATAGGGATTACGCTCCCCAACAACCTGAGTATTATGATTTTCGGATAAACCCAACTAAGTTTTTCAGGGCCGGAAGCTATGCCGATAACGATTTTTTTGAGGAGCGTGCAATACTTTACTCCATTGCCGATACTCAAAAGGAAGCAATACTAAAAACCCTTACTAACAGTAATATAGATAAGGTTATCGAGCAGAAAGATTCAGTTACAAAGCCCCCCGTAAAAAAGGTAGAGCCCGAGGTAGAGGAGGTAGACCTACATATACAAGAGCTTGTAGATAACCCCAACGACTATACACCGGGCCAAATAATTGAAATGCAACTTGCACGTTTTAAGGTAACATTGGAAGGGGGCATAAATTCAAAAGCGCGAAAAATGGTTTTTATACATGGGGTAGGTAATGGAAAATTGAAGCATGAGCTGCGCAAGGAATTGGATAGGAACTACCCAAAGCTTCGCTACCAAGATGCATCATTTAAAGAGTATGGCTACGGAGCAACCTTGGTTTACTTGAGAACAGGGAAATAACAAATCAAACCATACCATACGCTGCAACTTTAATACACTTTTTCGTCTTATATTTAGTCAGCAGATCGTTCTACCGCATCATGCAGAATGATGAGGAAAGTCCGGGCACCAAAGAGCACCATTCTTCCTAACAGGAAGATATCCGCGAGGGTATAGTAGCGTAACAGAAAATAACCG
>DDWD01000103.1 GCA_002345825.1 Bacteroidales bacterium UBA2295 | reverse complement strand
ATTTATTGCACTAAAAGTGATAACCCATTATTAATTGCTTCGTTGCAAATAAGTATGGTTACAACAAATGTTAGCGTATTTAATTTGTTGATTTAATGAGATTACTGCAAGTAACCCTTTTCATTATTATATCTGTTGTCCTAAACGGATGCTATGGTGGCATACAGGTTCGGTCCGATTTTGGGTGGGGAGCCAACTACAATGCCGATTCGTCGAAGGTTGTGTTTTACAAATTTGATAAGGTGTTTAGGCACCCTAAGGGATTGCTTCGGTTTCCCGATGGAGGGATATCTAAAACTTTGTATGAAAATATATCACTCTATTTGTATGCATTCAATAGCGATAGTTTAATCAAGGTTTACGATTTTGGCTCGAGGTACGCAAACCGTAGCGTGTGGAAAACAACCGCTTTTTTTGTTAACAATGATGTAGTGTTTAACCTGTCGTCTGTGAATTATTCTAATGCTGATAATGATGACGCACAGCCAACCGATTCGGTGAGAACAAGCATTGGTCATAGGTGGTTTCGGTATCATTCCGCAGATAGTAAGGTTGCTGAAATTGAACCTATTGAAAAGGATACTACAACCAATAGCAGTGCGAGTTTGAGTTTAATCCGAAGAGAAACTGAGCACATCTCGCTGCTGGAGTGGGGCCTAAATTTCGATGAGATTCACCCGCAAACCAAGCGCCAAAGGCTTGCCGAGATAGAAACTTTGGATAATAGCATAGCTTATACCCTGGCCATAATTGAGCTTATGGCCAACGATTTGACCGAGAAAGAAATTGACCGGTTGGTTAAACGAGTAAATCGTTATGTGGACAGTAAGGATGGCTACGAGCGAACATCGTTATTATCAAAAAGGGATATAATTATAGCTAAGCTCGAGAGCCTAAACCATCGCGAGTAGCCATTAATATCATTGCCATGAGAATAATCTTAATAGTCCTATCAATTGCAAGCCAGTGCGTTTGCGCACAAGAGTGGACAGACCTGAAAATGTACGATTCTAATGGATATTTTATTTGTGCAACATCGGAGCTAAAAGATACGGTTCAGGCTCGCGTCGAGGTGAAAAATCGGTATGGTGCCCTTAACTTGATCGATGGGAATTATTCAACGGCCTGGGTCGAGGGAGCTGAGGGTTCTGGAGCTGGCCAATCAGTTTTTATTTCGCTACCCCCCAATTGCCAATCCATTAACCTTCACGGAGGATACGGCAAAAGCGCATCGCTATATGCTCAAAACGGAAGGGTTAAGAGGCTAAAGCTATCATGCCATATTGGAATAAATCCAACGGGTTACATCACCGAGGTTGCAACAATTTTTAAAACTCAAAAATTTGCAAAGGAGCATTACATCGATTTAAAAGATGAAGACAATTTGCAAACATTTCCGTTTCCTTTCTCGCAAGCCGACCTTGCTGTCTTTGAAGAGAAGGTAAAGGAGCTATACCTCCAAAAATTCGACGAGCCAATTTATCAGGTGGCCACTTTTTTGGAGCTGCAAATAGAGGAGGTTTACGGTGGTAGCAAGTACGACGATACGTGTATAAGCGAACTGTTTTTTAACGATACCTATGTGCCCGATTATCGGAACCATCCTACAGGAAAGGTATTGCAGGTTTATGTAGATGAGGCGAATGAGGGAAGGGTACTGGTTGACACACCAGCTAAAAAAGCGATCGCAATTATTGACGATCCCGAGGCAGTTTTTCAACTCATTGATGTTTCTAGCTGCAATAGATGGGCCACTGTGATAAGAATGCCAGCCGATTTGGGCGAGAGTCGTGTTGAGACAGAGTATTTAGTTGTAAATACTGTTTTGAGAAGGATCATGAACGATGAGATAGAAAAGATATTGGCGAGTAGGCTATTCAATCCGCTTTTCTTGGTGAACAAAGATGATATGCTAATTCTTGAACATCCACAGGGCGAGATCGTTTTACGCTAAATTTCAGCAAGATATTTTGTGTTGAGTCATCTTACCCCAGCGTAAAAATTCCAAAGGCTTTCACCTGTTTTTATTCTATTAAAATTTATCCATACATTTGGGTCTACTAAAAAGGATAATTTATGTATGATCTTTTGATGGATATTGATTCGTTGCGCCTGAACTTTAGTGAAGGTGGACTGCTCTTTATGAATATCACTTTGGCCGCTATTATGTTTGGTGTGGCGCTTGAGATAAAGATTGAGAATTTCAAGAATATTGTTAACTATCCAAAATCGGCAATTTTGGGTGTTGGTTCGCAGTTTATCCTACTGCCTGCGCTAACCTTTGTGTTGGTTTTAATCCTTAACCCTCCTCCATCAATTGCCATGGGGATGATCCTAATATCAGCTTGTCCAGGTGGTAATGTTTCAAACTTCATATCCTCACTGGCTAAAGCCAATGTGGCCCTTTCGGTTAGCCTAACGGCTATTGCAACTCTTTCGGCAACATTGCTAACTCCAATAAACTATGCTGTTTGGGGTGGTATGTACGTAAAGTACTCACAACGTGCTTTACATCTTAATATTCCTATCGAGATTGATTTTCTGCAAATGGCGCAAACCGTGTTTATCCTGTTGGGATTGCCTCTTATCCTTGGAATGTGGGTTGGTAATCGTTTTCCTGAATTTACAAAGCGGTACTTAAAGCATATAAAAATTGCGTCGGTAGTGCTCTACCTAAGCTTTATTTTTGGGGCGTTGTATGCTAACCTAGCATTTATGGGTCGTGTTCTTATTCCAGTTGCTGTACTTATACTAATACTGAATGCCCAAACCCTTTTTACCGGTTACTTGGTGGGTACTATTGGTCGTGTTTCTCGGGCCGATAGGCGCTCGCTAAGTATTGAAACTGGCATACAAAACTCTGGGTTAGCCCTTATCCTTATTTTTAATCCCAAACTTTTCGATGCCAATGGCGGTATGGCTTTCATGGCTGCGTGGTGGGGAATTTGGCAGATGATTAGTGGCCTGTTGCTCGCGTACATTCTTGCTAAAATTCCACTTCGATCGTCTAAACCCTTTACTGCTGAGTAACCATTATTTTAACGGCCATATTTTAAGGATTTCATAACGTGAGTTCGACATAAGGAATAATTATGTATCTCCTTTAAAAACAAGCGAATAAGGCTGGTAATTGTGATTATTGTTTTTATTACTAAGGTAATTGGAGTTTGTAATAAGGTTTCTTGTAGTTCATAAACCTTATTTTGTGGCACCTAATATCAACGCGCTACATCGAACTCACGTTCCTACTACTCCTCATAATCCTTGTTGGTATCATTGCCATTTTGTTGTTACCTGTCGGCAGCAAGCATTGGTTAGCACTTCTTTTTTGATGCAATAATGCAAGCAATAATTAGCCATTGCGATGAGGATAATGTATTTGACAAAAAAAACGAATTAACAACACGGACTAAAGTCCTAGTCTAAATATTCCTACACTCCCGATAAGTCATTAATAGTTTGGTTATTAGGGTTGTGGATAATTTTTGCGCTGTTGTATTAAATTATTTTTTTGCGTAAACGTCTGATTGCTAGTTAAAATATTTGCCACCAACATATACCTTTTGATAATTTAATTTGGTAGATTTGCTAAAGGTGTCAGTAAAACTATGGTTTACACTGTTGTTCAAACTCTTTTGTAACTTGGGCATAGCCTAACTAAGCAAATCACTTTTAAGCACATGCAGATATGATAGAGGTGATTGTGATTCTGGTTTCAATCATTTTCCAGGTAACCGCTGTTGCTTTGGCAATATATCTTATTAAAGTTACCGAAAGGTACTTTGCGTGGATAGTAATTGCTATAGCAATTCTACTTATGGCCATTCGGCGAATAATTACTCTGATTACAATTTTTCAAGGAACAGTTCAGAGTAGTAGCCTAACCCTTGCCGAATTTACAGCATTGATCATATCGATACTTTTCTCGCTGGGGCTTTATTTTATGATACCCATTTTCAAGTCGATCAAACGAAATCAGCTGGAACTCGATGCTAAGAATGTCCTTTTGCAAACCGCAAAGGATAAGGCTCAGCAAAGTGAGGCTTTTCTGGAGAATCTATTCGATAATATTCCTAGCATGATTTTTATAAAGGAGGCCAAGGGGCTCAGATTTGTTAGGGTAAATAAAGCTGCGGAGTTGCTCATGGGTTATGAGAGGCGTGATATAATTGGGCGAAACGATTATGATCTTTTTCCTAAGGAACAAGCCGATTTCTTCATATCTAAGGATAAAGAAGTTTTGACAGGTGATGGTTATTTAGTGGTTGAGGAGGAAGCAATAAATACGAAAAAGGGGACGCGGATACTGTTCACACGAAAAATTGCTTTAAAAGATCGCGATGGAAATAATCAATATTTAATGGGCATTTCCGAAGATGTTACAGAGAAAATTGCTAACGAAAAGGCTCTTGTTGTGGCAAAGGAGAAGGCCGAGGAGAGCGATAAGCTGAAGAGTGCATTCCTGCAAAATATGTCGCATGAAATTCGCACACCCCTCAATGCAATTTGTGGTTTTTCCGAGAAGATAAATAGCCCCAACATTACACCCGAAAAGCGAAAGCAGTATTCAAAGTTTATTGTCGATAATAGCTTGCAGCTCCTTTCAGTAGTTACCGATATTCTAACTATATCGGCCCTGGAAACTGGGCAGGAAAAAATTTTTAAAACAGATGTTAATATCAATTCTCTTCTCGATGAATTGTTGGCAACCTTTAATTTTCACATTAAGAAGAGTAAGGTCAAATTGTTGGTAGGCAGCAGGCTACCCAGTGAACTAGCCACCCTAAAAACCGATAGAAATAAGCTTTACCAAATACTGGCTAACCTACTGGGTAATGCTGTAAAATTCACCCAGAATGGTAGTGTTGAGTTTGGTTGTGTACCAAAGAATAAGATGCTAGAGTTTTATGTTAAGGACACTGGTATTGGAATCGACAAGGGTAGCCTACAGGTAATTTTCCGAAGATTTGCACAGGCCGATATGTCCATTCAGCATACATATGGTGGAACTGGCCTGGGTCTTTCCATTTCTAAAGGTTTGGTAGAACTAATGGGGGGTGACATTTGGCTTGAATCTGAGGTCGGTGTCGGTTCCACTTTTTATTTTACCCTTCCTTTTTTGCATGCTGATGGCATTGAAAATATACCTCAAGAGGGTAACCTAAATAATGAGCTATTCGATGGGTTTAAGATACTTGTGGCTGAGGACGAGGAGTTCAATCTAATATACCTATCGGAGTTGCTAACCGAAAGGAATTGTGTGGTGGTAACTGCCATAAACGGCCGACAAGCGGTTGATGCTTGTCGTGAGGATGATTGCATAGATCTTGTGCTAATGGACATTAGAATGCCTATTATGGACGGCCTTACCGCTGCCAAACTTATAAAGAAGATCCGACCAAACCTTCCGGTTGTTGCGCAAACTGCCTACGCCCTTGAGCATGAAGTTGCCGTTTACAGCAAAGCATTCAACGACTACCTAACCAAACCTGTAAAGGTAAGACAGATAGTAGATGTGCTCAATAAGTATTTGAGCGCACAGTAAAAAATTTAACAATTAAGCTGCCAGTGATTTAAAGGCTTCGTAAACAAGAAATGCTGGCCATACAATTGCCTTTAAAAATCCAAGTATTCCAGTCCAAAAGGAGGTTGCCGCTCCAATGAAATATACTGCAGCACCAATAAGGCCTAGGCCATAAACAGCGCTTGCTGGTCCGCTGTTCTGATAGTTGTTTTTACATTCTGTCATTGCTGTGGGTGTTTGGTTTTATTGTTATTTGGGTTAGCGATATGTTTCAACGAGTGCTTAATACAAAGCTAGCCAATATTTCGTTTCACCACCAAATATACTCACTCTTTGTTAAGCTCTAAACAGGAAAAGAATCGGCATGTTTTACCTCTGTTACCATCCACCCATTGATGTTTAGATAATATAGATTTTTTCCTAACACCACTGGTAATGATTTTTGCTATGGGTGTATATCAATGAAGTATTATTTTATTACAAATACCAAAACCTTGCTAAGGGGCAAGGCTTTGGTTTTAAAACCCACATCTAAAGTGGGAATATGCTTGTGCTGCATTTGTTGTAAATAGCATAGCCTAAGCTTAATCGGCTAGAAAATTAATGCATAGGTAACGCCAAGCACTCCTATGGTTGCAAGGGCATAAACAATTTTAGTTGGCATTACACCGTTGTTCTCGGCAGTTTTACCAAAAATTCCAAAAACCAGAGGGTGGACAAGGAATGGCATGGCGAAAACAAATGCAATCAGACTTGAGGCTTGCTCTCCGAACATTCCTCCCTGAATGGCTGCAAATAGCCCAAAATGCGATATGGCTGATGCGTTTGCCATTACCGAGTCGTTTAGGCCCATGCCGCCAAGATTCAGAATGAGCAAACCCCCAAACACAGCAATAAGTTGCCAACCCAGCGAGAAAAGCATTAATCCACGAACCTCTTTCGATTCTTCGCCATGGGCTTTTCTTAAGATTTTCAGCGATAGGTATGTAAGTACAATGCCCACGGCTACTACAATCAATGTGTAGGGTATAAGTAGTTTCCCCGATGCCGTGCTGGCTGCAAGTATTGAAAATACAAAGATATGGCCAATGAATGGGATATTAATCATGATGGGAGCACGAACCTGTGCCTCGTTGCCCAAATCGCCTGCTGTACAAGCACCAGTTAGTCCCGAATGTGATAATGAGCCAGCCATTCCTGGGGCTAAATTCCGAATATGGTTAGCCTTACCAAGTAGGATTAGAATGGCCAATCCACCAAACATCCACACCAGCTGGCCAAAGAATCCAAATGATAGAACCGAGTTCATTCCTGAGAGCGAGAAAGCTTCGGCAATGCGCGATCCGCCCACCATAAAGTTGGCAGCCAGCACAACCGGAATCCCAGCAAATAGGAGCGAACGGATGGTTGGTCCAAACTTCCAACGCGAAAATATCATTCCTAATGTAACCGATAGTATCATTGCGAAAAATATCTCGGGAAGTGCAATGTAGGGCCGAACCCAACCCGAAATATGCCACGACAATACAAGTATGCCTAGAATAAGCGCGGTTTCAATAATCCCCTTACGTATATATATAGATTTATTGGTGATTTTAGCGCGGTAATCAATTAGTATAATGGAACCCACCAGCCCTAAATAGCCTATAAGCGGATAAAAGTTATCCAAAGGTTCACCGTTGTGATGTCCAACAATCACCCTTTTCATCGACTCTATGCCCACAAGCACAAAGAACGAGCGAATTAAGAACATGAACTGGGTGAAAGTGGTTCCCAGAAACATTTCGTCCGAGGAAGGAACAACAATATCTTCCTTGTCAATTTTTTGGTTTGTAAAGATTTTTCGTATCTCTTGCCCGCCAACAAAAAACGATGCGCTAAGCGCTGTAATGGTAACCTTGCTGGTGAAGTCGAGAATTGGAAACTCCCCCAAACCGGGTGTGCCCATACCTGTGCTCACAAGAACAAAGCCCATGGTGAGTCCAAATACCACAATAATAAGAATTGGCGAGTAGCGAGTACCTGCCACAAAGGTGCGCGATACAAGCACCATAGTAATTACCAAAAGAAATGTAAGCCACAGCTGGTTAAGAATGTGCGCATTGGCCAAATGATCGGTCAAGTTTTCCATCTTATTGTATTTTTCTGATTTATATTCGAATTTTTGAAGCCATAAAAATAGAATATTTTGTAAAAAGAACATAGAAAAGCAGCGAGGCCAAGTGTATATAATCTTGGCCTCGCTGCTTTGATGATAATCAGGGATTACCAAACAGTTTTAAGCATTCCTCCATCAACAGGAATTGTGGTGCCCGTAATAAATGATGCTTTGTCTGAGAGTAGGAAAGTAGCCAGATTGCCCAACTCCTCGGGTTTTCCGTATCTGCCAAGTGGAATTTGATCGTGGAACGATGAGCGGACTTCGTTAACGCTAATGCCATTATTCTCTGCAATAATTCCGTCGAGTTGTTTGACACGTTCAGTATCAAGTCTGCCGGGTAGGATGTTGTTAATTCGGATATTGTATGAGGCTAAATCGCGCGACAGGCTTTTGGCCAAGCTGGTAACGCCCGATCGGAATACATTTGATAGCAGAAGCATATCAATAGGTTCCTTAACCGATACCGATGTTATGGTGATAATACTTCCTTTCGAGACCTTTTTCATATGCGGCAGAACCTCACGGATAAGCCTAACAGCACTCATAAGGTTGAGTTCAAAAGCAGCATACCATTGGTCGTCTGTAAAATTATCGAACATACCCGCTGGAGGCCCCCCAGCATTAACGATTAGTCCATCAATCTGGCCGAACATTTCAAATCCTGTCTTTACCCAATTTTTAATTGATAGGGGGTTGGTTACGTCAAGTACACCATAGTTAGAACTGGATCCGCTATTCTTGGTAATGCGCTGGGCAGCAAATTTTAGCTTTTCCTCATCGCGACTCCCAAGAAATACGTTGGCTCCATCGTTTGCTGCTGCTTCGGCAATGGCGTAGCCCAGTCCTTGGCTTCCACCCGAAACAAGTATAGTTTTACCCTTTAGTATTGGTTGCATATCCATAATTTTATTACTAATATACTAATTACTCATTTAACTGAGGCCAATTGTTCTGAATTTCTAGCATACGCATTGGCCTCGAAAAGAAATCAGCTAAGTCAAGGGGCTTAGCTGATAACTGTTTTTGCGATTCGGAATAATACACTATTGTCCTACAAACTTTCCCAAATCGCCAGTAAGCGATAATATGTCGATTTCGGCCGCCTGTGCATTCATTTGTGCCGAAATTAGACGGGTTTGGGCGTTTATTAGCTTATTCTGGCTCTCCCGCAATTCTAGATCGGAGATTGCTCCTAATCGATATTTCTCCCACGATGCTTCGGCATTGCGTTGGGCAAGTTCTACCGATTGAACCTCGACCTTAACCAGTTCAATGGCTTGATTGAGGTTGTTGGTTAGCTTAAAAGCAGTGCTTTTTAGTCTGAGTTCGAGTTCTTGCTCGCTAAGCTTATGGTTTTCTGCAATTATTCTGGCATTATTAATACGCCGTGTTGCATTAAATCCATTGAAAATGCTAATGGATGCCCCAATGCCCAGAGTGGGACCATGCGTTGTGTAAAGCCTGGTTGAACCATCGGGAGTGCCGTTTTGGGCAAAGTTGTAGGCGCCGGTTAGCGTTACGTTGGGATAACGCGAGCTGGTAGCTTCGCTTAGTTCTAGTTCCCCAATTTGCGATTGTAAACGGGCGTAGAGTAGATTAGGATTAAATTCTTTGATCTTTAGATAAACATCATCGCTTGCAAGTTCAGGAACAGGTATCGTTGTATTGATAACAAACGCCACATCAGGATTGCGGCTTAGCAAGCGATTAAACTCAGCCTTAAGGTTTACCAGATTGCTGCGCTGAAGAATATACTGAGCGCTATCGGCCCTAAAGTCTACCTCCGATTGTAGCTCCTGCAAACCATTGCCTACGCCTATGAGCGATTTTTCCTGTGCAATTCGGAGCCGTTGCCTCGATAGCTCCATCTGCTCTTCGTAGTTTTTTAAAAGCTTTTGGTTTAGGGCGATATTGTAGAACGTAAATGCTATGTCAGCCACAGTGTTCTCAACTGCCATACGCAAATGCACGTCGCTTTGCTGCTTGTAAATATCGAGCTTCTCTTTTCGAACAAACATGGCAAAGCCATCAAAAACAGTCCAGTTAAGCTGCATACCCGATGCTAATGAATAGGTGGGGTATCCATTTTGAGTTAGCGAACTTTCGTCGTCAAACTCGTATTGCCTGTTCTGAAAGTTGTTGCTTTGATTGACATTCAAATCCAATCTGGGCAAATAACCTGCATTGCCAATGGTATTGTTGTTGGTTGCTATGGAAACATTGTTCTGGGCTATTTGAATGGAATAGCTGTTCTCAAGCCCAATTCTAATGGCATCTTCAAGGGTTAACTCCTCTTGCGAAGAAGCAAGCAGGGGCACTAATCCCAGTAGTAAAACTATTAAACTACTCCTCATCATGAATAATATTTGCAGATTTCTTTGAAATGTAGGTGTACATTGCCGGAACAACGAATAGGGTTAATCCAAGAGCAAAAAGCAACCCGCCAATAATTGTTATACCTAATGGTATGCGGCTGGTTGAGGCGGAACCCAGTGCAAGGGCAATGGGAATAGAACCGAATATTGTAGACAAACTTGTCATCAGAATTGGGCGCAAGCGTTGGCCAGCCGCCTCTATTACTGCTTTAGTTTTATCGAGCCCTTTTTGCTTTTTCTGATTAGCAAACTCAACAATTAGTATCCCGTTTTTGGTTACAATTCCCACCAGTACAATCATCCCAATTTGGCTAAAGATATTCATGGTTTGCCCCATAACATATAGCGAGATGAATGCTCCTGCAAGTGCAAGTGGTACGGTAACCATAATGATAATCGGGTCGCGGAAACTCTCGAACTGAGCAGCCAGCACGAGGTAAACCAGTATGAGTGCAAAAATAAATGCAAAATACATACTCCCTGAACTCTCTGCAAATTGTTCCGATATGCCGGTGAGGCTGGTGGTGAATGACTCGTCGAGAACCTCATCGGCAACGTCTCGCATTGCCTCAATCCCCTCTCCAAGTGTTACTCCGGGGACAGTAGATGCCCTGAATGTTGCAGAAACATACCTGTTGTAACGATATCGTTGGGGCGTTGTACTCTCTTCTTTTATGTTTATAAGGTTCCCCAGCTCCACCATATTCCCTTTGTCGTTTCGTACCATAATGCTGGTGATATCCGATGGGTCATCACGGTATTTGCGTTCGGCCTTTCCAACAACCTGATATTGCTTACCGTTGTGAATGAAAAAACCATACCGCGAACCCGAGAAGTATAGCTGCAACGCTTCAGCAATATCCCTTACAGTAACTCCTGTTGCTCTAGCTTTATCTCTGTCTATCTCAATCTTTAGTTCGGGCTTATTGAACTTAAGGTTAACATCAACCACCTGAAGTCTTGGGTCGTCCTGAGCCCGTTGTAAGAATATGGGTACAGCCGCTTTAAGCTTATCGAAGTTCTGTGCCTGAACCACAAATTGCACAGGAAGTCCACCCCCACGACCCGCCCTGATGGTTTGATCTTGAGTTACAAAAGCACGGGCAAAGGTTTGTGTGCTTATGTATTCTTGTATCTCGTCGGCAAGTTGTTGCTGTGTTTTTTTACGCTCATTTGGTTCCGAAAGGAGTAATCGCACAAACCCACTATTTTTCGATCCTGTCCATCCTGGCGAGGAGAGGGCTACGATTGCCCTGCGTTCGGGCATAGTATCAACGAAACTAATGATGTTTGTGATGTACTCATCCATTAGCTCAAACGAGGTTCCCTCTGGAGCCGTAGCATTTATACTCAGGCGGCTCTTGTCTTCCATTGGAGCAAGCTCCGATGGAATGTTTATGCCTAGCACTGCAATTATGGATACAGCAACAATCACAATGATAAGTGCCATCCATCGCTTACCAATAAAGGCAGTTAATCCCCGTTGATATGCGTTGGACAGGTTGTCAAATATCCTGCCCATGAATAGCGAGAAACGACTCTCTTTGTGTTTCCCGGCTAGCATCCTAACGCTAAGCATAGGGGTGAGCGTGAGGGCAACAAACGACGAGATGATTACAGCACCCGAGAGCACTATGCCAAATTCGCGGAATAGTCTACCGGTGATTCCCTGAAGGAATACGATGGGCATGAATACCGACACCAGGGTGACGGTGGTGGATATGATGGCAAAAAAGATTTCTTTAGTTCCTTCATGACCAGCCTGAATAGGATTCATTCCCTTCTCAATTTTCGAGAAGATATTTTCCACAACCACAATGGCATCGTCAACCACAAGGCCT
>DDWD01000008.1 GCA_002345825.1 Bacteroidales bacterium UBA2295 | reverse complement strand
TTAAAAAATCTTGGGCTTCAATTATTGAAGAACCGCTACCTAAACATCACTATCAAGTATTCAAGAGTATTACTCAATTTTCCTTTGTAAAAGAAGAATTACTTTTCAAACTATTTAAAAATCAAATAATAGTTGAAAGATACAAGGATAGTTACAAGAATGAAAAAATACTTGTTCCCAAGAAAATAGATAAAATTAAATATTTCAAAGAAAAACGAGCTGTTTCTTTTGCAATAAATCCATCTGATATGGAACTAATCAGAAAATCTGGGTTAATTAATGCAAATCGATTTGATAAGAATGGGAAACCTAGGGAAGTTGGAATTCCTCAGGGGTCTCCAATTAGTTCAACTTTAGCAAATATTTATATGCTGGAATTTGACAAGGAGATGAATAACTTTGTTTTATCTAACAATGCAATTTATAGACGATACTCAGACGATATGCTTGTAGTTTGTAATCTTAAGGATAAAGATTATATGATAAAACATTTTGAGGAATCAATTTTCAATATCTGTAATTTAGAAATTCAACAACATAAGACTCAGGTTTTTCATTTTATAAATTCTTTTAAAGGTATTGTGTGTTACCAGGAGTTCGAGACACATTGCACTAAAAACAGAAATCTTGAATATTTAGGTTTTCGGTTTGATGGAGAAAATGTTCTATTAAAAAACAGCAGTATATCTTCATACTACAGAAAACTGAAGCGGTCAATTAATAGGAGTAAGTTCTATGCTAAAAGAACTTCTAATCTAAATTATAGGAACAAAATATTTAAATCAAGGTTATTTGATAGATATACAATTATAGGTTCCCATAGAAAAAGAAAAATAGTTAGAGATAAGAATGATAAATCAAAGTTTCATATTCTAAAGTATTATAATTATGGTAACTATATTACTTATGTGAATAAAGCAATTCAATCAATCAAAAACGATGGTATAAAAAAACAGTTAAAAAAACATTGGAAAATTTTTAATGATGAACTAAAAAAATAAACACTGTTGCCAACATGGGGTGTAGCCAATGCGGTTTGATAACAGGTTATCGGAGCTGTTTCGCCCGTTCGGGGCGATTTCGTCGTGCGACGAAATCGAAACTCGCGCTCCCGCACTTGCCTCACCCCCCGCAGTTGTTATGTCTGATATATTAATTATTTCATTAGTTCCATAAAGATGGTAATATCATTCAATAATACTTCCGTATTAATTATACGAAAATTTTTATAGCATCTATAATGTTTAGAATTGTTACATTTTTTCATTGTTAGTCCGCTTTCGCAATAACATAAATCCTGTATTCGCAACTTAATTCCTTTTATTCTTCCTGCAATGAGTTTTGCAATCAAGTAGTCATTATTTATTTGGAGTATATCCCTATAGCCTTCTAGAATACCAATTTTATCGTGTGCATACTCATCAGTCTTATATCTACCATTTATTTCAAAAAATGAGTTATTCTGAAAATATGGTATCACTATCTCTTTTATGAATAAATACAGTGTGCTTACTTTGGTTTTAAGTAAAATTTGAGCCTTCGCTTGTGTTGTAAAGCAGCATGATTTAGTATCTGAATAAATATGCCTTGATACCTTAGGTGGGATGCGTTCCCCTATCTCAAATACTTGCGGAAAATTTCTGGGGTAAGATTTAAGGTGGATTGAGACATCATAAGAGTCATCCTCAGAAATAAACAACTCACCTTCAATTGAGTTGTTTATTTCATTATAGAACAATCCTGAATAGTGGTTCAATACTTCTTTAATTTGATGTTCAATATCCATAAGGTTTAGGTGTAATTGAGGCTGCTCCGAGGCTTTTTCCAAGATTATTACTTTTTTCTTCTTCGTCCTTATCTGCCCCTAATGGAAATCTATCTCCAAAATGATTGTTCCGTAGAATTTCAGAAGCCTTTTTAAAATTTTTGTCGTCCTTGGCTCTTTCTAAATCATTTAGCAAACTCTTTAAAGTTGAAAGGAAGTTGTTTTTTCTTGAAATAGTATAATTATAAAACACATCTTCTCCCTTTGGCGTTGTTGGACGCAAACATTTAAACCCGTTGGGTTTATTTAGTTCGGTGTCAATTTTGCGAACTGTTTCCCTAAAAGCTTTGTCATCATTATCATCCTCGACATAATTATTTGCAGCAAGAATGGTAAGTTCAAAGCCACTAGGAAATTTCAAGTTTGAGTTATTAATTTCCTTGTAATTTTTCCAAGCTTTAAAGTACCTGACAATTCTCTCAAGTTGGGCATTTTTTATGTTATTAAACCACTCATAAAATTCTTTAGGGTCACTTTCTATCCAACCTTTCGACTTGTGAGCAAGTTCAATTATATCATCGTGTTTGTAGTAGATAGGCAAATCTATATGATGGCCATCGCTATAAATTACCCTGATACAAGTTGTTTTCCTGACTGGTTTTTTACTTGTATGGTCTTCAACTGATTGATATACCCAGTTATGCCATGTTTCAACTGTTTGCTTATTATCTTCCTCTTCTTTTTCTATAAAATAGATTCCAAAGTCTAAGTCAAATTTTAAAAGGGTATTACCGTCATCATCTTTCATCGGAATTGGATTAATTCCTGTAAACATTTCAAATGAACCTTGTCCATGGAATTTTGGTTGTAGTTCGGTAGGTTTATTATCCTTGAACCATTTCCTAATTTTTCTCTTGATGTCTTTACGGCTTGCTTTAAGCATTTCCCGTCTCGATTCAGACAATCTAATTTTTTTATTGAATTCAGTGAACTCCTTATGTAATACTGCCATAGTAAATAATATTTAAAATTCGTGATTTAAGTCGTTGCTTACCCATATTAAGTTTTGATATTCCCCCCTTGTTTGCGGAATTCTATTTGTATAATATCCGCCTTTTAACACCTTTTTGTTTCCTATCCTGATAAACTTCAAAACATCAGTACCAAAATGAGGAGAATATCCAAGCTGTTGATTACCCTCATTCAAATAATGATAAATTATCCGAAAATGGTGTTCGTCTTCTGTTTGTTCTACATACAAACCTCGACTGTAAGATGGCGACGACCTTCCGCCGTCCTTGCGTAAAGAAAATGAAGCAATAGAAATTCTGCTTCCATTTTGATTTACAATCTTAATATGTTTCAGTTTTCCCGATTGTTGTATCCCCCTTTCGTCACAATAGCTATACTCTAGAATACCTTCATATCTACCAGAAAAATCGTCAACCCAAAACAACCACTTGAATGGTTTAATTTTCCAGAGATATTTTGAAATTATTACTAAAAGCATTGTAACTATACTCGAAACTGCTATTGACAATTGCCAATGGGTTTTAGCTATGTACAGTACAACTCCGAAAATCACAATTATCGAAACAAGAATACTCGACCTGAAGTAATTAAAAAAATTGTTCTTCATATTCTACTTTTCCTTTCTAATTCCTTTGAAGGTTTAACTGTATGATGTCTTGGTATCCACAAATAATTTTGTATGAATGCCCCGCTTTCTAAAAAAACCTTTACTTGAGAACATTGTTTTATCAACACTTTTCTGCTGCTTTCGTTAATTGGGTTTGATGCCATATCTTATATTTTTTTTATATTTGGCTGTTCCTTACCCATATACTAAAAGCGTGAGTCACGCTTTTGGTAGTTAATTAATAAGACTGTTTTGGAAGTTATTGAAGAAATAAAATCGGCTTGTAGTTTGGATTTACTTGAGTATATCAGTTGGAAACTGGAATACCCAAAAGAAGCTGAGGCTGCTTTCAGTGTTTTCTGTCTTCGGTATGACCAAGCTGTACTTAAAGCGGCGGAAATTTATTGTAAAAAATGGAATTTATCAGCTACGGTCGCACTGGATATAGTTGATTGTACTTTTGCCCGTGTATGGAAATATCCATCATATCAGCATAAAAAATCAAAAACAGATAACATTGATAACGGTATAAAAAGGTGGTTAAGTAAAATATCATTTACACAACTTGTAAATTATACTAATAAAGGTACTTGTTATGAACCTGAGAAGGAAACTGACTTATCTCTCATCTATACACTAGATGATTATGTTGAAAGATCAACTGTTGATACCCTAAATAAAAAAGAACTAAAAGAACACCTAAGAGTTCTAGAGGGAGTTATTAATGGTTTAGGTGAAAAGCATAGAATTATATACTTAACTTATAAACTTTATACTCTCGAAGGAAACAATATTCCAAGACCAGTAAGCAAAAAACTACAAGAAGAATTGGATTTAGTTCCCGGTTCAATTCGGAAATATAAAGAACAAGCTAATAAACAAATCGAAAACTTCTTAAATCAGCACAATGGCAAATAAGAAGAGAAATATGGACATTAATGCTGACAGGTTTGATGAACTTTTAGCTATTGCAGGCTATACTTATCCAAGGTCTGATAAAGAGTTAGAGCAATTTGAAGCATTGTATAAAAATTATGATTTTGAGTTGAAAGATGTCAGGATAAACCCTGAAGAAATTATTAACAATACTTTTAGGAAACGAGGTAAGGTAATTAATATTCAGAATGAAGAAGCAGAACAGGATATTAGTGAAATAAGATTGGCTGCAAGAAAGGGGTGTGAAGAAATACCTCAATCAATTTTTGAAAAAATGAAGAGTAAGCATAGTGATGGAAATAAACAGTCGTAAAAGAAGTCAAATAAAATATTTAGCTGAATTTCTTGCACTTGAGCATTCTGAAACGATTACTCCGTTGAATAAAATTGCAGATTTAGAAGAACTACAAGTCTTTTACGATAACTATGAAAATGCGTTCGATGGAATACTTATTTTTGATAAAAATTTTTACATCCATCTTAATACTAACCTTGGTAATTTCCCCGATAAAGAAAGGGGGCGTTTTACTTTAGCTCACGAATTGGGGCATTATTTTATTGATAGTCATAGGATCGCATTAAAAGCAGGTTTAATAAAACCCCACCCTTCATGGCACAACAAGAATAAGCATCAAATCATTGAGCGTGAGGCAGATTTTTTCGCTTCCTGTATTTTGATGCCTGAAAAAAGATTTAGAAAGGATTGTGAACAGTTTAGAAAATTCGATTATCAAGTAATTGAGAATCTGGCAAAGCAATATTTGGTAAGTATAACTGCATGTGCTATTCGTTTTGCAGACATTGGTACACACCCAATTATGATTGTATATATGGAAAATAATCATATTGTTTGGAAATGGCAAAGCAAAGATTTTCGTTTTTGGAAATTAGCCGATGGAAAAAAAACTGTTCCTAAAGATAGTTTGGCAGGCAAGTATTTCAGGACTGGTTCGGGCCATAAAAGAACGGAAGAATTATGGGGCGTTGATTGGTTTGACGGGATTAGCGATGATAATATTAACTTCAAAGTATTTGAACAGGTAATTCCCTATCAAAACAAAGTTTTAAGTATTGTTTGGTATTAAATTGTATAAAATGAGAGGGTGTTTGCGTTAATTTTGCATTTTCAGATTATATGTTACATCTTCCTAAACAACACACTAATCGGCTAACATTTAAAGTATATGCCTTATTTTTAAACCATAATTATTGTATTGTAAATAAAATATGGAAACACAACATCTGATATGATAAGGGATACTGGTAAAAGCCTTAAATGAGGCCGAAACAAGAAATATTCTACCAGAGGTTACCGATCCATCAATTACAAATGATGACGATATTGATTAGCTCAATTAAACCTCAAACATTTTTTTAGTTTATAAATTGATTTAAGATTTACTTTTTATAATTTTTGACGTAAATTTGACAAAGAGAAAGGGGATGCTCAAAACATTTTTGTCACTTTTCTACTTACGGGCAGTCACTTTTTAACTTACGGTGTACATATTTACAAAAAAGAAACCGGGCCTCCTCAGACCCGGTTTCACACCCTAAAAAATTAACCTAAAAGCAACTAACCTGAAACCAACTATAAACCCTAAAAATCAGGTTGTGTTACACTATGAAAAACGAAAAAAACTCCTTTTTGTTTCAAGATTTTGGGGTAAACAACAATGATTTGCATCACCTTTATCAACACCCCTACTCTCTCTAGTCTTTCGACACTGCAAAGATAAGACGGATTTATCTATTTACATAGTTTACTAATGTAAAAAAATGGTGATTTAGAACACCTTTGGCCAATGGTGGTAGCTGCAAGATGGTCTGCCGTATTGCATTGATCCGATCAATATCAGGGTGCTCACCTTGGCCTTTAGCCTGCAAAAAATAAGCTACAAACATTTTGAGGGTTGTTGGCTTTACCCTTAAGCAGCTTGGCGAGTATCTTGCTGGATGAATATGAATATACCTATCACAATATCGACCTAACCGCAAAACCCATATCGATGAATCGGAAAGGGTTATCTGTCGGTATCCCAGACCATTATTCGACACCCATCGTTTGTAATTTTCTTGGTTAATGGCACCTGCCTTGCAAACTTCAACAAGAATTTGGGTTGCTATGGTAGCGGGAGTAAGCTTGCCATAATACAAATCGAGAACAGTTCCTCCTATTCCTTGGCAATGCTGAGCAATTATATCGTTAGGTAATTCACCCGAAAGCGAGCGGCAAGCAGTGGATATAAACCCAAGGTGATGCTTCCATCCCATAAAAGCAATGGGCTGAGGAAGTAACGGATCGTATGTTATGTACATCAACCTCCGCATAAAGCAAAAACGCAATGGCAATTTGCCAGCGTACAAATATACAAAAAGGGTCGATCCTTTTTCAAGAATCGACCCCTATACTGATGCGTTGTCAATTATGCAACGTCTATTGGAAACTAATGAACACGTTCAATTACTAACGTTTTTAAAATCTACTGGTAGATCTTATCAGACACAAAAAACCGGGAACAAAAACACTACTAGTACTCAGACCTACGGTCGCTGCTTCGTCCGCCACCGCGGTTGAAGCCACCCTTGTTGTAGCCACCGCCACCGCCTCTTTGGTTTCCACCTCTGAAGCCGCCGCCGTTGCCACCTCTGGACTCTGTCCTTTCTTGAGCTTGGTTTACTACGATAGTACGACCATCAACCTCAGCACCATCAAGTTCCTCGATAGCTTTTTTGGCTTGCTCATCATCGGGCATTTCTACAAACCCAAAACCTTTACTTCTTCCGGAGAACTTGTCGGTAATAATGCGTGCCGCTGATACTTCGCCGTACTCTTCAAAAAATTCCTTTAGCTCTGACTCTTGTAGTCTGAAAGGAAGACTTCCACAAAAAATGTTCATCTGGTAACAATTAAAATTAAATAGTTTAAAATACGGAGGCAAAAGTACGCTTTATTTTAATAGCAAATGGTATTTTAAAATTTATTTTGATAAACATCACCATTTTTTACAACTAGCTACAATACAACGCAAAGCGTTGGCGATGAAAATGCCAACGCTTTGCCAATGCAAGTATTGAAAAATGGGTTAAAATCCAAAGTGAATTCCCTGTGCTAAAGGCAAGGCATTACTGAAATTAATGGTATTGGTTTGTCTACGCATATACTGTTTCCAAGCATCGGAGCCCGACTCGCGACCTCCGCCAGTGTCTTTCTCTCCACCAAATGCGCCACCAATCTCGGCTCCCGACGTTCCAATATTCACGTTGGAAATGCCGCAATCGGAACCATCTTCAGATAAAAACAGTTCAGATTCCCTCAGGTTATTTGTAAATATTGACGAAGATAGCCCCTGGGGAACGCCATTGTTTAGAGCAATGGCATCATCAATAGTCTTAAATTTAATTAGATATAGTATGGGAGCAAAGGTTTCCTCCTGCACGATTTTGTAATGATTTTCGGCCTCAACCAGAGCGGGAACAACGTAGTTACCCGAGGCATATTTCTCGCCCAAAAGGACTTCTCCTCCAAAGAGGAGTTTGCCTCCCTCCTTCTGAACAGCCTCAATTGCATATGTAAACATACCAACTGATGCCGTATCGATAAGTGGTCCAACAAGGACACCTTCCTCCAAAGGATTACCAATATGTTCGCTAACGCTTTTGTATGCAGTTTTTAACTTATCAACAACCTTGTCGTACACACTCTCATGCACAATTAATCTTCGGGTGGAGGTACAACGCTGTCCAGCAGTGCCTACCGCACCAAACACAACCGATTTTATGGCCATCTCCAGATTGGCACTTTCGGTAATTATCACAGCGTTATTACCACCCAGCTCTAGGATGGATCGGCCTAGACGCTCTCCAATAATTGCTCCCAACCTCTTGCCTACGGCAGTAGAACCTGTTATTGAGAAAAGCGGAATTCGACGATCGGCAGCAAAGTTATCGCCCAGCACCGACGATTTTGCAATTACCAAGTTGAAGACCCCCTCAGGTACATTGCACTCCTTGAGCACATCGCTAATTATTTTTTGGGTGGCAATGGCTGTTAGTGGGGCTTTTGAACTGGGTTTCCAAACCACCACATCGCCAGCTATGGCTGCAATCATACTGTTCCATGCCCACACCGCCACGGGAAAGTTGAATGAAGTAACTAACCCAACAATACCCAATGGTTGATACTGATCGTACATTCTATGTTCACTTCGCTCGGAGTGCATAGTATACCCATTGAGCAGCCGGGATTGACCCACAGCAAAATCGCAGATATCAATCATCTCCTGCACTTCGCCTAAACCCTCCTCGTAAATTTTCCCCATCTCAAGAGTGACCAAATAAGCTAAATCCTCCTTATTTTTTCTTAGGGCTTCTCCAATAAGACGGACTACCTCGCCCCGTTTGGGGGCTGGTACTTTACGCCAAACCTTAAAAGCCTCCTGGGCTTTGGCCATCACTTGCTCATAGTCGTCAATACTGGCATTCTTTACTTTCGCTATGGGTCGATTGTCAATTGGTGATTTGGATGTTGTTTCATCACCTCCGGGTTTTAGCCAGCCTGCTCCAGTGCTCACACCGCTGTTAACCGGTTCAATACCCAAACTAGTTAATGCTTTATTCATTGCTTAAATTATTTGTTTTCTGTTGATTATAAGATTTTTATTGATGATACGCCAAAACCAAGGCATATTATCTCAATAATTGGGTAAATATTTAAGGTTTCATGAGTTGTCATAAAAATGAACCGTCTGTAAATCACTTCAGGTTCGAGTAACAAACTAGCACACCAGACACAACTAACAATATTCACATACTAATTGTTGACGATAACAGCAACCTTTAAGCACTTAATATACCTGAAACAACATACGCTTCATTTGTACCTTCATTGTTTAATAAATTTGTTGGTGGATAGGTTAGGATCATGGTTTGTAACCCTAATCGTGTCGTTTCATATACCAGAAATTATTCCAATGCATTAAATCTAGGGTGCTTCCAGTTTTAGTCGTATTACATTACACACAGCACAAACTAGTCAGGATATTTCCATCTGTAAAAAAATGAGTTTTGGCATATTATTTCCGATCACGTCTACACACGGCTATTTCAAAGGCTTTTACCCACTTCTGTTTATTTATTCAAAATACAAATAGCAGGCTGTATGACATATGTCATACATTCCATTGTGCTATAAAACATTAATTTGATAGGATAAAAAGATTATGGAGCATAGTAATTTATATAAACAGTAATTCTAACCCCCTAAAGACTATGGATGTATTAAAACGAAAAGTTAAGGAACTTGTGCAAAAGCATGGGAAGACCCGAGAGAATCTTCTTCCCGTTTTGCAAGGTGTAGCCGAAAGCGAGCACTATGTTAGTGAATACGCTATGAAACTTATTGCAGAGGAAATGTGCCTATCGTCGGCTGATGTTTACGGCACTGCTACCTTTTACAGCTTCATGGATACAAAGCCTAAGGGTAAGTATATTATCAGGGTGTGCCGAACCATATCCTGCTATATGAAAGGCAAAAATCAAATTCTTTTGGCCCTGGAAGAAGCCCTTAAAATCAAGATGGGGGAAACCACACCCGATAAAAAGTTCACACTGCTGGAAACCAATTGCATTGGATGGTGTCACAAAGCCCCAGCAATGCTAATTAACGATGATGTTCACACTGAGCTCACCGTTGAAAAGGTGCATAAGATTATTACGGAATATAAGCAGCTAGACTAACAAAAAACCGAAACTTACCATGGGAAAAAATATATTAAAACGAATCGACCTCATATTTAAGGATGATGCTGACTACAAAGGGGTTCTGAAAAAAGCATTGCAGAAATCAAACGTTGAGCTTATCAACGAGCTTATTGCATCGGGACTTAAGGGTCGTGGAGGCGCTGGCTTTCCTACCGGATTGAAGTGGAAACTCACTTCTGAGTCAAAATCGGACGTAAAATACGTAATATGCAACGCCGACGAGGGCGAACCCGGCACATTTAAGGATAGAGAGATTTTGACTCAAGTTCCGCACAAAGTGCTAACGGGCATGGCTCTTTGCGGTAAAATTATCGGCGCAAAGGAAGGGTTTATCTACCTACGCAAAGAGTACAACTACCTCACAAAAGATTTGAATGTAATTATCGACGAGTTTCATGATTACCTAAAAACCCTTGGCTTCGACTTCAAGGTAAAAATCTTTTTAGGTTATGGAGCATACATCTGTGGCGAGGAGAGCGCACTTTTTGAGTCGATGGAGGGGAAACGTGGCGAACCTCGCAACAAACCGCCCTACCCTAGCGAAAAGGGTTACCTTGGCAAGCCAACAGTGATAAATAATGTGGAGACCCTAACCCATACCTTCACCATTTTCCAATACGGTGCAAGCAAATTTCACGAGCTGGGCGTTCAGGACAGCCACGGATCGAAACTTTTCTCCATTTCAGGCGATACGCCAATCCCCGGGATTTACGAGCTGGAACTTGGTATGACAGTTGAAGATTTTGCCAACGATTTTGGCGATGGCGACACCAAGGCAGTTCAGGTTGGAGGAGCATCAGGCTTTTGCGTACCTCGAAAAAAATTCAGAGAAACACACATTGGGTATCAAGGTAAACTAACAGGCATATCATTACCTACCGGGGGTTCTATGATGCTTTTCAACAGCTCACGCTCCATGTTTAACCTGCTCACCAATTACCTTGAGTTTTTCACCGAGGAGTCGTGTGGACAGTGCACCCCATGCAGGGTTGGAACTCAGCAACTACTAGAGGGTAGCCGGGCTGTTAAGCGAGGCGAAAAACCTGCCGCTTACCTCGATAAGCTTTTGGCCCTAAGCGAAACGATGAAAAGCACAGCAAAATGTGGATTAGGACAATCTGTTGCCAATTCATTCCAATCGATTGTTGAAAACTTCCGAGAAGAAATGATTTACTAAAAAAGAACTACTATGAACAAAAAGATTAGCTTAACCATAAATGGGACTGCCCTTACAGTTGAAGAAGGAACCACAATACTAGATGCAGCCAAAACGCTAGGTATAAAAATCCCTGTATTATGCTATCACAAAGATTTGTGCATTGCCGGAAACTGTAGGGTGTGTGTTGTTGAAGTTGTTGGTGTTAGCAAGCTGTTTGCTGCATGCGCTACCCCAGTTTGGGAGGGTATGGATGTGCTAACCAACAGCCTCATGGTCCGCAACTCTCGCAAACACATTATCGAGCTGCTCCTTTCGGAACATAATGCTGATTGCACAAAGTGTTACAAGAACGGAAACTGCGAACTTCAGGATCTTGCCGCCGAGTATAAGATTACAAATCAAGATTTTATCGACCTAATCCACTCGAAGGATTATACGGTAGATAGCTACTCCCCATCAATTATCAAGGATGATAGCAGATGTATCCGTTGCCAGCGTTGCGTTAGAACCTGCGAGGAGCTACAAGGTGTTGGCGCGCTTACCGTAGCACACAAGGGCGATCACATGAAGATATCGACCTTCTTTAACAAGCCCATAAGCGAGGTAGTTTGTACCAATTGTGGCCAGTGCGTTATCCACTGCCCCACGGGTGCGCTTATTGAGCGCAACTACATTGAGGAGGTGTGGGATGCCATTGCCGATCCAGAGAAGCACGTGGTGGTACAAACTGCACCTGCAGTGAGAATTGGTCTTGGCGAGGCTCTTGAACTAAACGCAGGCGAAAGGGTAACTGGTAAAATGGTATCGGCACTACGTAGGCTTGGGTTTAACTCTGTGCTCGACACAGACTTTACCGCCGATCTCACTATTCTCGAAGAAGGTACAGAGCTACTACACAGGCTTAAAAGCATACTTGTAGACAAGGATAATAAGGATCCTTTGCCAATGACCACTAGCTGCTCACCGGGTTGGGTAAAGTTCTTTGAACACATCTACCCCGAACTTAAGGCACATATGTCTACCTGCAAATCGCCTCAGCAAATGTTTGGTGCATTGGCAAAAACATTCTACGCCAAAAAGATTGAAGTTGATCCTGAAAAGATAGTGAGCGTATCGATTATGCCATGTACCGCGAAAAAATATGAGGCTGATAGGCCCGAAATGCGCGACAGCGGTTTTAAGGATGTAGATTACGTACTTACAACCCGAGAACTTGCCATAATGATACAACAGGCAGGTATTGAATTCGCTGAACTCCCTGAGGAGAAATACGATTCTATCATGGGCTCATCAACAGGAGCCGGGGTAATTTTTGGAGCTACGGGTGGTGTTATGGAAGCAGCGCTCAGAACAGTCTACGAAATTGTAACTGGCCGCGAGGTTCCATTCGAAAACCTTAACATCACTCCTGTAAGGGGACTTGAGGGTGTGAGAGAAGCCACCGTAAAGATTGAGGGAACTGTTCCTGAGTACAAATTCCTTGAGGGGGTTGAGGTGAAGTGCTGTGTTGCTCATGGCCTGGCCAACGCCCGAATCGTTATGGAAAAGGTGAAGGAAGGTAAAGCGGATTATCATTTCATCGAGATTATGGCCTGCCCTGGTGGATGCTTGGGTGGTGGAGGTCAACCAATTCCCACCACGCCAGAAATTAGGCAGAAGCGGGTTGAGGCTATCTACGCCGAGGATGCATCGATGGAAATACGTAAATCGCACGAGAACCCTGAAGTAATTCAGCTGTACAAGGAGTTCTTGGGCGAACCCTACGGACACCTATCGCATAAGTTGTTACATACCGAGTACTTTGAGAGGGAAAGGTATTAGTATCTAACTATTTATTGATAAAAGATAAAGGGTGGCTCGTGTGAGTCCACCCTTTTATCTTTTAAATAGAAAGAATAATTTACCTAGTTAATATTCATTATTCTACTCTCACTAAAGATGGCTCCATCGTTGCCAATGCCCTCAATCCTAACGTGAATATCCTTAAGCCGCCTAGGGATGGGAAACCTAAGCGTGCCCTCACCGTTGACGTTAGTGGTTAGGTTGGGTTCCCAATGTACTGTTGCATACTTCGTGTACACTGGATCTGGGGGCAGCACGCTGTAGCGAGGCGTGTAGAACTCGGCTGGGGCAGCATACCCGCGCAGCTTCACCCTGGCTGGAGCGGGGGCGTTGCCCTTAGCGTGCAGAGGCTTAGTCCGGGTTTTCACCATAATGACCCCCTCAACCCCCCGCATACCCATACCAAACCCTGTTTTATTCACAGTGATGGACTCAATGTCACTTATTGGCATTGATGCTAAAATAGCTGCTGGACTCGTATATTTATTTGTATATTCTCTCATTAAAGGAATATCATCTATAACAATTAAAGGGTCTCCCTTCAAATTAATTGAGTTTATACCCCGATTCATCTTATAAACTGGGGCGGACTCCTCCCCTATATTACTCACTGAAAACTCCTGCCGTAGGATATCGGTAACGCTGCGGTACCTCTCGGCATTCTCCTGAGTGATGGTGAACGTTTTGGCCTCATAGGCCTGGTACAGGTCACTGGTCTTGGGCGGATCTGCCCGTTTGCCCACGAACCGCACCTCGTCAATATTGATGTCGGCTGGGTATAGGGACATATCGGGCGCTGGAGGAATGCTTAGAACACCCGAACGGTGTGCGCTGGGGGCTTCAACGATAGCGCTGTCCAGCATCGGGAAATACTGCTCCGCCTCAATCCTCCTGTTCCACGCCCGCCCCTTCTCATCCGCCACGGAAAGGTACACATAGGTGGAGTCGTAAAACTCGAGATTTGGGATTTTGAATCGACCTGCGGGGTCAGGGCTGACGAAGCCCACCTCGCCCGTCCCAAGCAGGGCGTATGACACCATGGCCTTACCGGTCAGGTGTTCGCTCCAAGGCGTCACCTGACCCACCACGGCGAAGCCATCATCGTGCTTATACTCCAGTGCCAAAGGCTTGCTCTCAAGGATTTGATCCCACGCATATCGACGCCAACCTTGGGTCAGCATCAGCGCGTCCATATCAAATATGCGCCGCTCGTTCCCCTCGTCAAAATAGTGATGAGGGCTCTCAATGTGGCCATTCAGGCCCGCCAACTGCGCCTCGAACAGCAGGCTGCTGGCCAAGGAACTGGACACCGTGCCCCCCGGCAACACAGAAATGCTCAAGCGGGACGCCACCGGTTGAGCCCACTTTGATGTGGACACCCTCAGGGTTACCGTGTCTCGCTGCGCATCCGCCTCAAGCGCCACCTCTCCGCGAATGTCATCGCCGTAAATAAAGAAAAGGCGCTCGCCCATGGGCTGAAACGCCTCATCGAACAGGGTGATGCAATTTACACCACCACGAAGGCCACTTGCTTCAAAATCAAACAGGTGACTAGATTTCTCAGCATCTAGGCGGGCAAGTGCTATACGCTGCACTTCTCCCTGGCTGTGGATCAGAATGTAGAATTGTTTAGGCTCCATCAGCGTCTGTTCGTTCGAAGCCACATTTATGTACACCCTACCCCGCAACTGGCTCATCTGCACCACCACTCCGCGTTCCTGCACCTCGGGCAAGGGAAACCGTCTAACGCTCCCGTTGGGCAGAGGCACATCGCAGTGCAGAACATCCCCTACCTCCGTGTAGAGAGTGATGCTCCCCATGCCCAGGCGATTGAGTTCGAAGGTTTGCACGGGTGTACCCGCGCTATTCAGAATTCGTCCCCTAATGGGCTCACCCCGACCATCCGCCCCCATCGCCTTGATTCCAACCCGGTTGGTCACCCCCGCCAGCAGCGTTCCGCTCTCGGCCAGAATCTGCACGTCGAGGTCGTCCCCGTCCACCATGGTGTTACCGTTGCTCCCTCCCAAAACTTGAATGGGTCTGAACTCCTCGCCGTTCTTAGTGAAGTTCCGCATCCACTGAGTGTAAGCCCTGTAGGTATACGTCCCCGAAGGAGCATCCTGACCCAGCGTAAACATACCGCTGGCCACTCCCTCCCGCACCGGGAGAACCATCCGCTCCACCAGGGCGCCATTGGGTCCATACAACTCCACCTGGAGGTTTCCGGTCTGCAGGCTGGTTCGCTGGGTCTGGGGGTTGAGCACGTAACTCGTGAACCACAACCCATCACCCGGCAAGTATGAAGACTTATTAAAGTGGGTGTACACCATCTCGCGCGACACTGAATAGTACTCGTCGTAAAGACCGACAATTTCATCTTCAAACGCCTCTAGCAACATCTCGTCCTGTCCGAAAGCGCTGCTTATGATCAAAAAAAGAAAAACGGGGAGTAAACGGGTTGACTTCATGTATGTAATTTTAACTGCGTGGTTAAATATCTTACTTTTAGTCTATTCCTATTAGGGGGGAATTGAACTTGACACTATCGGGTAACACCCGATTAGAATTGTCCATAAGAATAATCGACACATCACGATCCAAAAGTAGATCTTTAGGAATAGGCTCAAAATGGGCAGAAGCATTATTAACAAAGAATTCGCGATACTGATACGCTCTAGTGGTTTGCAAATCATTGATTTTATTACCATGAGTATCCCTAATGCCTCTGACCTCAACATTCAACCTATCTGAATACTTAAGTTCAAAAGATCCAAGGGATTTATCAAAGTCCTCAATAGATAATGTAACACACGTATCGGCCACTTCAATATTGGAAATCTTAATCCTGTTTCCATCAAATCTTAATCTAAATTTCCTGTGTTTATTAACCGACTCTGAATCAACTGGATTATTAAAAAATAAGTTTACCTTTTTGGTATTTTTATCAATTGATATATTTTTCAAATAAAAATATTGCTCGTCCAGATAATTAGGTGTCTCCACTAAGTTATTAAAGGAAAGATAATTCAGGTAAAAAACGCCTGCCAAATCTTTGTAACTTACATTTAACTCCCATAATCTTAGCTTGCGATAGAAAACTTGATAGGATAGATTATGAATCCTATGATTATCAGCCTGAATGTAAATATTGCCTACCGCCTTATAGTTCTCCCTAAACCGCTTACTGCCACCACTAACACTTCCCGTAGCGTGCTCAGGGTGTTCAGACTTAGTGTAGTTTATCTCAATATTATAGCAGAGAACGCTATCGATGTATTCTGTTCCAAGTAATGTAAACCGATGGTCATCGAGAAACTCCTGTTGGATTCGTTTAATAAATGCAAATGATTCGTTGAGATAATTTCGAATAGGATTATGCACAAGTAAAAAATATAATTCGTTACCCCCAGTATATCCTGTTTGACCATAGGGAACAATTTTATGATTTCCATAATTTGTAATCATATTGGAATCGATTGGAAAAGACGTATTGATTGAACCATACGAAAGGCCAATCCTTATTTGGTCAACAGTATTAAATCCATCATCCTGAATCTGAACAACAGCTTCATACAGATTTAAATAGCTGTCGTCAATCTTAAGGTAATCTCGATAATACCCATCTAGTAGGAAGGGGAAGTTTGGGTAATTAGCACTAATACTTCTCACTGCTTGGGATACAATCTCACTTGCGCTTTTACCTCGTTTCTTCTTGGTTTTAACTTCAACCTCATCAATGTTGTATGAAACAGGGGTTAACTTAAAGGTCTGAATTTCATCCAATCCAATACTTTGCAGACCAATAGTTATAGACTTAAAGCCAATACAACTCACTACAATTTGCCGACTAGAGTCTTCTGCAGTTATAGAGAAAGAAAAACTCCCATCACCATTAGTAATCACTCCAAAAGATCTATCTTGAAAAGCTACTGTTGCAAACGGAACTGGTTCATTGCTTTCGGCGTTAAGGATTACCCCTTTTAATCTGGAATATTGCTGAGAAAAAGAAGTTGTGAAAAACATTGCAACAAGCAGCCAGCTTATTGATAAACTTTTTATCACTTTTAAATTCATATCCGCAGTAAAATTAAATAACGATAAACTGGTGTAAACAATAATTACGTAGCAATTTACGACAAATAAAAGTGACAAACAAAGGGGGTTTAACAATAAACAATGCTTCATCCATAGTTCAAAGGAATTATATAAAACTGATTACGCTGCCACACTAATTACCTCTCCACCTGTTCTTTGCTTAAAAGCAGAGTTATCTATGGGAATAACACATAAGAGTTAGCCAACCTTATAACTTGTTAGCATCTTAAACGATTAATGATATTTGCTCAACTTTACCCTAATTATACACAAAAAAAAAGGGCAACCAAATTGGCTGCCCTTTTTTTGTATAACTAAAGAGACTACTCGTACTCTTTAAGAATATCCTTAACGCCATCGGGCGAAACGCGACCGTAAACCTTCTCGCCCACTAGTACTACTGGAGCAAGACCACAGGCACCTACGCAGCGTAGGCAGCTGATAGAGAATTTACCATCGGGCGTGGTTTCACCCACGTTAATGTTTAGCATACGCTTAAACTCATCCACCACTTTTTCGGCACCACGAACATAGCATGCTGTACCAGTACAAATGCTAATTGGATGCTGACCTTTGGGGGTCATGGTGAAGAATGAATAGAACGTTACCACGCCGTAAACCTTAGCAACAGAAACATTAAGTTCATTTGCAATAACTTCTTGCACCTCAGCGGGTAAATAGCCAAAGTGACTTTGTGCTTTGTGAAGCACGTTGATAAGTTCACCGGGTTGGTTGTTGAAGGATTTGCAAATCTCCTTGAGCTTGACAACATCCTCCTTTTTTAGCTCAACTTTAATATGTGACATTGACTAATCCTCCAATTTAAATGTAAATATCTTTTGTTCCTTTATCGAAATAGTGAGTGTGTAGCAAGTGGTGAGCTTTCTCGCTCATTGGCTTGTCCAAGAACTCTTCGTAAAGTTTAACGATGTATGGGTTCTCATGCGACTTACGAATTGGCTTTCCAGCATCTTCGCGATAAATTGCTGCTGAACGAGCCTTAAGAATATCGCTATCGCCATGGTGCAATGGCTGACCGCCACCACCAATACATCCACCGGGGCAGGCCATCACCTCAATTGCGTGGTAGTTTGCTTTTCCGCTGCGAACATCCTCAAGCAGCTTACGAGCGTTACCAAGTCCGTGAGCAATACCAATATTTATTGGTAGGCCGTTAAAGTCAACGGTAGCCGAACGGATACCCTCCATACCGCGTAGCTGCTCAAAGTCAATTTTATCTAACTTTTTGCCAGTTTGAATCTCATAAGCAGTCCGGGTAGCAGCCTCGATAACACCACCTGTGGCACCAAAAATTACGGCAGCACCGGTTGATTCTCCAAGAGGACGATCGAAATCTTCATCTTCAAGATCGGCAAAGTTGATGTTAAATTCCTTGATTAGGTGGGCAAGTTCGCGAGTAGAGATTGAGAAATCCACATCTGGGTTTCCATCAACCTTAAACTCATCGCGCTGTGCTTCGTACTTCTTAGCCAAGCAAGGCATAACCGAAACCACAACAAGATCCTCGCGCTTAACCTTCATCTTATCAGCAAAATATGTTTTAGCAATAGCTCCAAACATTTGCTGAGGCGATTTAGCCGATGATGGTACATCGAGCATATCGTTGAAGTTGTGCTCGAAGAAGTTTACCCAACCTGGGCAGCAGCTGGTAAGAATAGGCAACTTCACGCTCTTATCGCCATTCAGGTGACGGGTTAAGCGGTCCAGTAGCTCAGTGCCCTCTTCCATGATGGTAAGGTCGGCAGCAAAATCGGTATCGAAAACGTAATCGAAACCAATTTGACGAAGTGCGTTGGCCATTTTACCTGTTACAATTGAACCGGGTTCCATTCCAAACTCCTCACCTAGAGCAACACGGATTGCTGGTGCCGTTTGCACAACAACAGTTTTAGTTGGATCGGCAAGAGCCCGGATAACCTGTGGTGTGTGGTCAACCTCGGTTAAAGCACCTGTTGGGCAAACTGCAACACACTGTCCGCAGTATGTGCAAGGCGACTTCTCAAGATCTTGCTCGAAGGCTGGGGCAACTGCAGCGTGGAATCCACGGTTGAATGCGTTGAGCGCACCAACGGTTTGCACATCGTTACACATCATCTCGCATCTGCGGCACATGATACACTTGTCCAAATCGCGAATGATTGATGGAGATGTATCCACACGGTATGTGCTCATCTCGGCGTATTCCTCGCCTGGGATTCTTCGAACACCCAATTTAATGGCCATATCCTGCAACTCGCAATTTCCGCTCTTGGCGCAGGTTAAGCAATCCTTAGGATGGTCGCTAAGAATAAGCTCCATGATGGTACGACGAGCGTTAATTACGCGCATTGTATGTGTTTTAACCACCATACCCTCAGTACAGTCGGTTGAACAAGAGGGAGCAAGATTCCTACGCCCTTCAACCTCAACAACACAAATACGGCAACCTGCAGGTTTGTTCTCAATATTCAGATCCTTTAGCTCCATGTAGCAAAGCACAGGGATATCGATCCCCAGCTGCTTGGCAGCCTTGTAAATTGTAGTTCCCTTAGGAACTTCAACTACCTTATTATCTATGGTTAGTTTTACTGTTTCCATTTATCCTACTCCCCTATTAAATGATGTTAATGGCACTAAATTTACACTTCTCGATACAAGCACCACACTTTATACAGATGGAGGTGTCGATGAAGTGGGGCTTCTTACGATCGCCACTAATTGCATTCACAGGACAAACCCTAGCACAGGCAGTACAACCAACGCAAGCCTCCTGATCGATCACATACTGCATAAGGGCTTTACACTGCCCCGAACGACACTTATGATCCTTAACGTGCTCTAAGTACTCCTCATAGAAGTTGTCGAGTGTAGAAAGTACGGGGTTTGGCGAAGTTTGACCAAGTCCGCAAAGTGATGTGTCTTTAATTACCTCACCTAGGTTGCGCAGCCTGTCAATATCTTCCATTGTACCTTTACCTTGGGTGATGCGCTCGAGCAATTCGTATAGACGCTTGTTACCAATACGACAGGGTGAACATTTCCCGCAGCTCTCCTCAACGGTAAAGTCGAGGTAGAATTTGGCAACCGATACCATACAATCATCCTCGTCCATAACGATCATACCACCCGACCCCATCATTGAGCCAACGGCAATTAGGTTATCGTAATCGATAGGTGTATCGAGGTGTTTCTCGGTTAGGCAACCTCCCGATGGGCCACCAGTTTGAACGGCCTTAAACTTTTTGCCATCCTTAATGCCACCACCAATCTCGTAAATTACTTCACGCAGAGTGATACCCATAGGAACTTCGATAAGACCAACGTTGTTGATTTTACCAGCAAGGGCAAAAACCTTAGTTCCTTTAGATTTTTCGGTTCCAATAGAGGAGAACCACTGGGCACCCTTATTGTAGATTACAGGAATATTGGCGTATGTTTCAACGTTATTAACGTTTGAAGGCTTCTTAAGGTATCCGCTTTCAGCAGGGAATGGGGGCTTAACGGTAGGTTCTCCCCTTTCACCCTCCATTGAGTGAATAAGAGCTGTTTCCTCACCACAAACGAAGGCACCAGCACCGTAACGAATCTCGATATCGAAATCGAAACCAGTTCCTAAGATATCCTTTCCTAACAAACCATATTCACGAGCTTGATCAAGAGCAGTTATAAGACGCTTGATAGCCAGTGGATACTCTGCACGGATGTAAACCAGACCTTTGGTTGCTCCAATGCAAAAACCATTAATGGTCATAGCCTCAATAACGGAGTGTGGATCACCCTCAAGGATAGAACGATCCATAAAGGCTCCGGGGTCTCCCTCATCAGCATTGCAAATTACGTATTTCTGATCGGCGTGATTTTTAGATGCAAACTCCCACTTTAGCCCTGTGGGGAAACCTCCACCTCCACGACCGCGAAGACCAGATTTTTTAAGCTCGTCGATAGCCGCTTGTGCGCCCATTTCGAAGACCTTACCTAGAGCTTGGTAACCGTCGCGAGCAATATAGTCATCAATCTGCTCTGGGTCAACAATACCACAGTTACGCAAAGCGATTCGAACCTGCTTTTTGTAAAAGCCCATATGCTTTGAATCGCTGATATGCTCCTTGCTCTTGGGATCGGTGTAGAGTAAACGGTTAACCTTACGTCCCTTTACAATGTGCTCAGCCACAATTTCTTTAGCGTCTGCACTTTTCACCTCGGTGTAAAAAGTATTATCGGGGAGCACCTTTACGATGGGGCCCTTCTCACAAAAACCGAAACATCCGGTCATAATCACCTGAACCTCGTTTTCCAACCCCTGGTTTACCAATTCAGTTTTTAGCGTCTCAACAATAGAGTCACTCTCTGAAGCTCGGCATCCGGTTCCACCGCAAACGAGTAGATGCGATTTGTATTTTGCCATTATTATTTCCTCCTTTAGCGGTTATTGATTGTCAATGGTATTGTAGTTTACCGGAATAATTCCGTCTACCAGCTCGCCATTTTTTATGTACTTCTCAATTATCTCATCGGCTTTCTGGTTATCAACATAGCCAAAAACCACGGGTTCTTGGTTAGGCAATTTCACCTCAATGGTGGGCTCGGCATAGCAGTATCCCATACATCCTGTTTGGGTTACCACTGCATCGATGCTGCGCTTTTCTAACTCATCGATAAAAAACTCCATCACGGTTTTGGCTCCTGAAGCGATACCGCAAGTTGCCATGGCAACTTTTATCTGAATGCGGCTGTCAGGATCTTCACCCTTTTCCCTGAGCTCGACCTTCGACTGAAGCTGCTCCTTCATCTTCTTAAGATCGGCCAACGATTTAA
>DDWD01000153.1 GCA_002345825.1 Bacteroidales bacterium UBA2295 | reverse complement strand
ATGTCATTGTGCCCGTGTAGCCAGTGTGCCCAAAGCTCAGTGATGTGGCCTTGGTACTAACGTGCTTCGATTCCAACGGATCGGGAGCTGGTTTATCGAATCCTAGTCCTCGTCGCACTCCATTCTGGCAGTTTAAGCAGGTTGTAAACAAATCGATGGTACTACTAGGCAAATAGGTTTCGCCCCCATACTTGCCTTTATTCAAATACATTTGAAGAAGTTTAGCCAAATCGTTTGCTGTTGAGAAAAGGCCAGCGTGACCAGCAATTCCGCCCAGCATGGCGGCTCCAGGATCATGCACATGCCCCCAAACCAGCTGCTTACGGAAAATCACATCGTTTTCGGTTGGCACAATCCTATCGTAACTAAAACGTGAAAGAGGATTAAAGAGAGTGTTATGCATCCCCAGCTTTTTGAAGAAATTATTGTTCAGATACTCCTCCTGTGGACCACCAATAATATTACCAATGGCCCTATACATAAGCATCATGCCCAAATCGCTATATCTATACGTTCCCCTCTCACCAATTGGTGCTCTAAATATCCAAGTAAAAATGCTGTCATGCATCGATTCTGCCGCATACAAATTTTGCCCCACTTCATGCGGATAATCGAAAGAGTAGTAGTTCCGATAGTATTTTCGTGAAGGGTACGATTGGCGGTTGACAAACCGGGTTCGAGAAAGTTTATAGGGGTAACTCTCCGAAAAATCTTGATCTACTACAGGTCTCCGCGGCCAAAGCGATGTCATTGTGCGCTGATAGAATGGAATCCAAGCAACCAATCCTGCCTGATGCAACAGGATATCACTAATCACCAAACTGTTATAACCCGAGGTATCGGGCATTGCCATATACTTACCAAGCGTATCGTTTAATCCTAGCTTATCTTTGGAGTATAAATCCATAATAAGTGGAAGGGTTGATGCGATTTTGGTAACCGAGGCAACATCGTAAATGGACTTGTGCTCAACGGGTAAATCAAAGTCGTTGTATGTGAAGTGACCAAAGGATTTATTGTAGATTACAGTTCCTTTATGGGCAATCAAAATCTGCATTCCGGGAGCCGCCTCGTTGAATATGGCATCCTTGGCTATGGAATCGATTTTACTAAAGTAGCGATTTTTGAGGTTAAGCTCGTCGGGGATTGAGTACTTAAGCCTAATCTTTTTGCCTGCATCCACCCCGTCGCCATATGCAAAAAGCGGCGAAGCTGTTACGGGTAACCTTCCGGCTACGTTTAACCCTCCGAAAATAAGCTGCGCAGTAACGCTTTGGGTTATGGATGAGTTGTCGTATGCGATTGCTATACAATCGATATTAGTAGGATCTACCAGTTTACTAAGCGCATAAGGCGACCCAAAAATATTCAGAATGGTCTTTTTCTTTTCGCTCAAATCGGCAATAAAACTGGCCATTTGCGGGGTTACTCCAAAGTCTTTGCCGGGGCTCGAACTGATTGTATGGTAACCCACAATCACCAGATTATAAGGCAATAGCGTAAAGTACAAATCGCGTAATCCGTCCTCTGTTATCCCCGGATGAATAGAGAAATTGGTGCTTGGTGCATAAAGCTCCAACTGCTCAGCAAACTGTTTGCCCATCCCGGGACCTATTTCAAGGTATGCAATGCTTAGAGTATCGAGACGACGCAATGGTAGTAGATCATTCTTATTATGTGTAACCGTAATGGCCTGCTCGGCTATTTGCCTTATAATTAACTCCGATGAGGTTGAATTAAGCCTTTCGACTAAATTCTCAGTACTAATCGGCTCTACTCGATGTAACCCAACGCGATACTTGGCTTCAATAATCTTGCGGCATCGGCGTTCAATCTCCTCGATGGGGAAATTGCCCTTACTCACCTCCTTCTCAATTTTTGATATTGATTCCTTAACCTCCGAAGGGAAAAGAAGAATATCATTCCCTGCTTCAAGGGCAAGATAGTTGAGTTCAACAGGTTTGTAAAACTCGCTAACGCCCTTCATATTCAAGGCATCGGTAATTATTAACCCTCTGTAGTTAAGATCTTGAGCAAGCATTTGGGTAACTACATTTGGCGAGAGGCTCGAGGCCAACTTCGATTTCGATTCCAAGGATGGAATCTCCATATGGCCAACCATTACGCTAGCCACTCCGCTTTGAATTAGCTTGCGAAATGGATAAAGCTCCAAGGAATCGATTCGATTACGACTATGTTTTACCAATGGTAAATCGAGGTGCGAGTCCGTATCGGTATCGCCATGACCAGGAAAATGCTTGGCACAGGCCAACACACCATTATCCTGTAAACCCAGCATATAGGCTAGCCCTTTTTGAGTCACCGCCTCACGATCCTCGCCAAAAGCCCGGGTGTTGATTACAGGATTCAGGGGATTATTGTTTACGTCAACCACGGGAGCAAAATTGATATGCACTCCCATCACCCTAAGCTGTTTGGCAATATCGGCACCCATATGGTATATCAAGCGATTATCGTCCATCGCCCCCAGCATCATTTGCCGAGGGAAAGAGACTGTACTATCGAGCCTCATCCCCAGCCCCCACTCTGCATCCATAGAGATAAGCAAAGGTACTTTGGCGAGCTGCTGGTAGTAGTTTGTTAAATTTGCCTGACGCACGGGACCTCCCTGAAAAAAACACAACCCCCCAATCCGCTCCTCCTCTACCAGATTGGCTATCTGATCGATATGTTCCTGATTGCGATTGGAATATGCCGCAACCATAAAAAGCTGTGCAATTTTCTCCCTAAGGGTAAGGCTATTCATCACCGAATCAATCCAGTGTTGGGCTTCGTAGGTCGATGTTTCAGCTAAAGCAAACCCCTTGGGATTGGAACCAAAGGTTAAGGTATTTTGGAAAAGAAGTATTGATAGTAACAGTAAAAAAAACCGGCGCATATAGGCAAAATAAAAAGATTTGAAAACCGCATTAAAACTTAGCAAATATAGCATTCTGTTTGCATTCCATGAAGTATAAAGCTTTAGATTTTAAATTGTCACTCAATGATTTTGAAAATATGACTATTTTTACTCTGGGGAATTTTGAAAACAGTATTGAACTAAAAGCTGAAGCTATGACCAGAAAACCTGATTGCCAGACAACTCCTACGTTCAGATACTTAAGAATACTACAAAGAGTAATTATCATTGTGCTTCTTTTCATCATGTCGCTTATTCTCCTTTTGGCAACATTTAATGTTATTTACTTTATTGTAAAAAACATTATTCAAGAACCATTAACTCAACTAGCGCCAGATAATTTGATGGAGCTTTTCAGCATTTTTCTAGTAATTCTCATTGGCATTGAGCTGCTCGAAACGGTAAAGGCGTTCCTTTTAAGAGAAACTATTCAGGTTGAGATTGTGGTGCTAGTGGCAATAATTGCTGTGGCCCGAAAAGTTATAATTTGGGAATTTACCAATGGTAGCACAATCGAAATATTTGGCCTATCGGCCATTCTACTAAGCCTTGGATTAACGTACTTTCTGATTCGCAAGACAAGGTTTAACATAAACCTAACATCGAAAAAGCCACCCATAATTAAGAAAGGAAAACTTAACTCGATTACCGAAAAGGATAAGAGTAAGGATTAGAGATATTTAGCCTAGCTTTAAAAACTTGGCTGCAGCTGAAATGCTATCGGGCTTGCCTACATCTAGCACATAGCTTTGCGACACATCGTATCCCATAATTTTATCGCTTGAACAGAGAGAGAGATAGGCATCAATTATTGAAAACTTGCCCTGCTGTTTGATTGACTCAAAAATTCGGGGGCTTAAAACATGTATTCCGGAAAAGGCAAATTCGCCTAAATCGTGCTGCAATTTGTTGGGTATTATGGTCTCTCCTGTAGTTAGATGCTTCCATCCCCGCAGAAGCATTTCAGAGTCGAAAAGCAATTTACGGGTGGAGCTACGATTGCTCACTGCAAGCGTTGCCAAAGCACTGGTACTTTGGTGTGATTTTATCAATAGCACTAAATCGATATCGGATAAAATATCAACATTATGAATAAGAAATGGTTCTTGCCCATCTAAAAATGGCTTAGCATTTAGAATCGCGCCTCCTGTATCGAGCAGCTGCTTTGACTCATTGGATATATGGATAGTAACTCCAAAATCGGTTTGATTTATAAAATCAATTACCTGTTGAGCAAAATGATGAACATTAACTGTAACTTCTGTAAACCCTGTTCTTACTAGCTTTTCAATTACATGTGCAAGTAACGGTTTGCCTACAACTTCAACAAGTGCCTTAGGTTTATCCTTGGTAAGATTGCCTAGCCTAGTGCCTAATCCTGCTGCTAAAACCATTGCCTTCATACTCCACAGCTATAAAAGTTGCTTAGGTTTACATAATCGACCCTCCTTGTTGGAGGATAGGCCACACTTTTTGCAGACGAATTTCTTTTGTTCATCGCTCTTGGCTTTATCTTTCTTTTCGCAAAGTTTTTTCCCCATTACTTCCCTTTTGTTCTCGATGATTTAACATAACCCTTACATAATCGAGAGGCTGCAACTCTTTGGCCAACCGGTTGGCCATATAAACCGACCGATGTTGCCCACCCGTACAACCAAAGGAAACCGAAAGGTGCTTGAAACCTCTTTTTAGATAAACATCAATTGATTTTCTAACAAGAGTAAATGCCTCAGCAAAGAAATCGTCAATCTCACTATGGTTTTCCAAAAATTCTACCACAGGTTTCTCCAGCCCAGTAAGCATCTTAAATTCTTGCAACCTACCCGGATTGGGCAAGGCTCGGCAGTCGAACACAAATCCACCGCCATGCTCGGGATGCTCCAAGGGGTAACCTTTTCGGTACGAGAAGCTGTTAACCTCTACAGATAAACCATCAAATGGTTGGGTTTGTTCGTCAGTCTCGCCATATTTTTCGGCAATCGATACAAGAATCGGTTTAAGGGTTTGCAGAGACAAGCCACATCTATCAGTTTTATCGACAAGATTTTTAAGATTAGCCGCTGCCAAGGGAATGCTTTGCAAAAAATGGCTTCGCCGCTGGAAAAATCCACGGTAGCCGTAAGCGCCAAGTGTTTGTATTACCCTAAATAATGCAAATGCCGGAAATACGCTTTGGGCTTTAACTTTATCGATTTCAATTCGCTTTGCAACCTCATCAATGTAAAACAAAAGCATTTCGTCCCTAATTGCTTCCGAAAATTTGGCGCGCGCCTGGTAAAGGAACGAGGCCATATCGTAAAGCAAAGGGCCACGGCGACCACCCTGATAATCGATAAAGTAAGGATTGTCGCCAATAAGCATCACGTTTCGCGATTGAAAATCGCGGTAATGAAAATAACCTGTGGGTTGCGAAAGGAGCAGATTAGCAAAAGCCAAAAAATCGTCGTCGAGCTTGGTCTCATTAAATTTTATGCCCGAGGGCTTAAGGAAGCTATACTTAAAATAGTTAAAGTCCCACATCACGCTTTGCAAATCGAATTCGGACTTGGGGTAGCACTTAGTAAAATCTAGCCCAACGGCACCATCAATCTGAAAACGAACAAGCAGGGCAATGGTTTTCTTAAGCAGCTCAACCTGTGGTTCTTGTTCCCAATCAATATTTACAATATGGTCAAAAAGTGATGTGTCACCCAAATCGCTCAGCAGATAAAACTCTTGGTTGCCCGAAACTGCTAAAACTTGGGGAACGGGTAAATCTTTGCCACCAAAATGCTGGGTTAGGTATATGAACGTTCTATTCTCTTCCACATCGGGGTTGTATGCACCAATAACCGACTCTGTTTCTGATGCTAGTCGGAAATACCGCCTATCCGACCCACCCTGAGGTAGCGGAGTAATTGACCTGGGTTTAGCTCCAAAACACGAGTAAAAAAGGGTATCGAGATTATCTTTTACTATTTGCATAGCCACATTTCCAATTATCCAAAGAAGTAAACCAAAGGTACAATAAATAGAAGAGCGGGAATAAGGTTAAGCACCTCTATCTTTTTAATACCTAAAATGGTAATTCCTAGCCCTATTAACAGTATACCGCCAGTTGCAGTAAGTTCATCAATCATTACGTTACTCATAGCCTCGCCTACCAAAGCAGCCAAAAGGGTAAGGCCACCCTGGTATATTAAAAGCGGAATAACCGAGAAAATTACCCCCACACCAAGCGCCGCAACCAGTGCAATGGAAGAAAAACCATCCATTAAGCTTTTAATCATCAGTAGTTTGGGTTCGTTGCCCAGACCCTCTTCTATAGCACCAAGTATTGTCATCGAGCCCATACAAAACATAAGAAACGCAGTAACCATACCCTCGCTAAACTGACCTCCTTTTAACTTTAAGCGCTTTTGAATTTGGTTACCAAGGTTCTCCATCCTATCCTGTAACCGTAACAAAGTGCCAACTAACGCCCCCATTATCAAACTAAAAACCAGCAGCAAAGGGTTGTTGGTTTTCAAACTCATTGAGAATCCAAGGAAAAGCGTAAAAAGACCAATGGCCTGAAAAAAAGTTCGGGTAATACGTTCGGGTAGTCGGGAGCGAAACATTAAGCCAAGAACTCCACCAACTATCACCGCAGCCACGTTTATAAGGGTACCGGTTATCATGAAATAAAATTTTAGCTACAAATATAGCACTATAAGCCGCACAAAGGCAAAATGGCAATAATTATGGAAGACGATTGGTGTCTCGCGATATTGATTGATTGGTTGACTGAAGGTTTGCATCAAAAAACTAGCATAGTTTTTTTCAACCAACAATCATCGAATAAGTAAAAACCTTACATTTGCTATGTAAAAACTTTGGATGCATAAATTTATTTCGGATCGGGTGATGTAAATAATCTTGGGCAATTTGTCCTTGGTTATCCCTTTGCCTCAACAAATTCTTGTTGGGTGTATTATTGTTATATTTATTAACATAGTCTTTAAACCTGTCAAAGGACAAACAGTAACATTTTTGACATTGCGTTTAAAGCAAAAAACACAACACCATGAGTAACGAAAATAAATCAATCCACGATTTCGATTTTGATCTAATCTGCGAATACTTTTCAAGCCTTGAGAGGCAAGGCCCTGGCAGCCCCGAGGCAACCCTAAAGGCTTTGAGTTTTATTGACAACCTTAGCAACGATTCTCGAATAATTGATCTTGGCTGTGGCACTGGCGGACAAACAATGACTTTGGCTCAGCATACACCAGGCCAATTTATTGGAATGGACATATTTCCAAAATTTATAGAGCTGTTTAACCTTAATGCTAAAAACAAAGGATTAACTGAGAGGGTAACGGGCGTTGTTGGCTCAATGGAAGAGGTTCCTTTTCCCGAAGAGGAGTTTGACCTGATTTGGTCCGAGGGCGCAATATACAACATTGGCTATGTGCGCGGACTAAACGAATGGCGAAAATTTCTTAAATGGGGTGGCTACATTGCCGTAACGGAGGTATCATGGTTTACCGAAACCCGGCCCGATGAGATTAACCAGTTCTGGCTAGATGCATATCCGCAAATCGACACCATTCCAAATAAGATTAACCAGCTCCAAAAGGCAGGCTACCTTCCAGTTGCATCTTTTGTATTGCCCGAAAATTGCTGGACAGATAATTTTTATGCACCACAGGTTGAAGCGCAAAAAATCTTTTTACAGAAACATAAGGGTAACAAAACGGCTGAAGAACTAGTAGCCAATGAGCAGCACGAAGCCAAACTTTACTCGCAGTACAAAGAGTACTATGGATACGTGTTCTACATTGGTAAAAAGATTTAGCCAATACACTAAAGCGGGGTAGTTGTGAGCGACAGCCCCGCTTTTTTTAATACAGAACAGCTCTAACCCAAGGCAAACTGTGATTAACTCTTACCCCATGGCACTTCGCTGGATTAACTAATCGGATTAGAAGCATTTCTCCTACCTTGTAAAATACGAGTTACTACAAAATAGATGCTTCATTTTCGGTATGTTGGCTGCATTATAAAAATAACAATGCTCCATAGTTCGTATAGAAAGTGGTAAATTTCCTATAAAATCCCACCCAATACTCTTTATGCTAAAGATTATTGATTAAATTGCAATACAACAAGTGTGAATAGCCCAACAATTAAAGAACATAAGTATAGATATGAAAAGTAGAGCACAGAAAATAAGGCTAGGGATTTTTGTAATGATTAGTTCTGTCCTATTGTTACTACTCGTTGGATTTTTTACTGCCCGACGACTTTTTGAAAAAACCGATTCGTACTATGTTGCCTACAGCAATGTTTCGGTTAGTGGCCTGGAAATAGGTAGCCCCGTTAAATACTTAGGCATAACGGTTGGTAGCATATCCGAAATTATTATCAACCCTAAAGATGTTAATCAAATCATTGTAAGGCTATCACTTAAAGCGGGAACCCCTGTGAAGGAAGATGCATCGGCCGATATTGTTGCCATGGGCATAACAGGGCTTAAAACCATTGAGATAAGGGGAGGCACCAACGAAGCCGAATTCTTGAAACAAGATCAATATATACAACAGGGAACGTCATTGGTAGAAGATATAAGCGGGCGAGCGGAAGTGATTGCCTTTAAGGTTGAGGAGCTGGTGAATAATCTATTGGTTTTGACAAGTCAAGAGAATATGGCAAAAATTCCACTAGCAGTTGACAAAATCTCGAAAACAGCCGACGATGCCAGTAAATCGCTGAACCTTGTAAATGATGTGATTTTAGAAAATCGCACCGATTTACGAACATCGTTTCAGCAGGCAAATGTAATTACAGGCAAGCTCGAGCAAAGTTCCGAGAAACTTTACCTTGCAACCAGTCAATTCAATGCACTCATGCAAAGCGATACACTAGCTGATATTTTGGGAAATCTAAGGGAAATATCCGTTACACTAAAAGAAACTAGGCTAAAAGAATTAATCGAAAACCTTGCTCTTACAACCCAGCAAACCCAACGCCTTATCGTTAAGCTTGAGACGGATGTTGATAAGGGTAGCCAAGAACTTGAAGAAAATTTAAGGCTTTTAAAATTTACCCTCGGAAATTTAGAGGAAGCCACTAGAAAAATCAATGCAAATCCCTCAATACTTATCCGAGGTGGGAGTTCAAAGAATATACCCGACAAAAAGCTCGATTAAGTTTTTTCGGTCAGGTTTCATAAGTAATGCGAATATCTTAATCCACATAAAGTAAACAGAAAAGATCATGAGAAATTCACTTTTTTTCCTAATCGTTTCTCTTTCAATTCTAGGAGGATGCAGGGCAAGTAAATCGCCAAACCCCACATTCTATGTTATCGAATATCCGGCTGAGAAAGAATCCTCATTAGCCGATTCGCTGATGGTTTTACCCCTTATTGTTGAAGTAGAAACTGTTGATGTTAATCCTGCCTTCTCTGCACACGAGATTGCTTTGAGGAAAAAATCCAATGAAATTGGATATTTCTCCCATAATAAATGGGCAACTCGCCCCGATCAAAGCCTAACAAGATTTTTGCTTACCTTTTTCAAGAGAAATGATGTTTTTAAAGATATTGATACTCGATTTTGGAAAATAACCCCCGACTATAGATTGAAAACAACAGTCCACCAGCTCGAGGTTGTTAATTCTGACAAAGAGTTCACTGCTCATCTGCATCTTGAATTTAGGCTTGTAAATACCGAAAATGACCAAGTAGTTCTGGAGCATATAGCCAACAAATCGCAACGGCTTACTAAAAAAGACTTGAACCTTTTTGCCGATGCCATAAGCAGCATGTTTTATGATGAACTAAACAACTTTACTGAGATGGCTCGCACCAAGCTACCCAACGATTAATTCTTCAGCAACACTTTACTATGAAGAATAAAAAACAATCAATAGATTTTTACATTTCAATTGACAAAGATACCGCATACCATTTTGTGGGCGATACGCTATTTTTGCAAAACTCGTTAATGCTTACACAATGTACTCCTTTTGTTTTAGCTGTTACTAGGGAGTTATCATCGATTGATAGAAAGGATCTCATCATTAATCTCAGCCAGCTCGAAGATATTGATAGCGCAGGCGTTACAGCGCTATTCTACGTGCGGACTAAACTAGAGGAGAATGGGAAACAAACATCATTTGTGGGGGGTAGTGATTCTGTTTTACAAAAAATTGACCTTTTTAAACCCGAGAAATGGCAAAAAGCAGCCATTCCCCCAAAGGTGGGCCTTTTGGAGTATGTTGGCACAAATGTTCACCAGTTTTTCTCATCCTACTTATACTCCTACCTCACCCTTACTGCTGATGTTTTCTACTGGTCTGTTGTGGATATCTTTAAATCAAAATCACGTCGCAAAGGGGAGTTTGCAAACCAAGCGGTTTTAATTGGGGTTAATGCTGTATTGATTGTAATTTTTATGTCGTTTGTAATTGGTCTAGTGCTGGCATTGCAATCGTCGCAACAGCTCCGCAGTTTTGGAGCAAATATTTACATTGTGGACCTAACGGTTATTGGAATGATGAGCCAAATGGGGCCGCTTATTACAGCCATACTGGTTGCTGGTCGTAGCGGTTCGTCCATTGCAGCAGAGATAGCCACCATGAAGGTAACATCAGAGCTGGATGCACTAAAAACTATGGGGCTCAACCCCATTCGCTTTGTGGTTGTACCCAAAATGTATGCATGCCTTTTCACCATGCCGTTCCTGATTATTCTGGCTGATGTTTTTGGCATTCTTGGGGGTGCAATAACGGGTTACATCTATTTGGATATTACCCCCGAAATATTTATTAATCGTATGGGCGAAGTAATGAGCAACAAGGATATACTAACAGGATTTGTTAAAAGCCAGGCCTATGCAAGCCTTATTGTTTTAACAGGTAGTTTTTATGGATTTAGGGTTGTTAGAGGTGCCGAGGGCGTTGGAAAAGTTACCACCACTGCCGTTGTTGTGGCAATATCATTGGTAATTTTGGCCGACAGCATATTAGGCCTTCTTTTTTACTAGATAACAAGCAGTTAATGATTTCAGATAAAATCATAGAGGTTAAGGGCTTAAAGGTATCATTCGGCGACACAGAAATACTGTCGGATGTCTCTTTTACTGTGGACAAGCGCGATGTTACCGTTATACTTGGATCGAGCGGTTGTGGAAAATCTACAGTACTAAAACACATTTTAGGTTTACACCCATTAAAACAGGGATATATATCTGTCCTTGGAAAGAACATCTCCACCCTAACGGAGGTTGAACAGCAAAAATTGTATCTTAATATGGGCGTCTTTTACCAGAATGGCGCCCTGCTAAACTCCATGACAGTTGGCGAGAATGTAGCACTACCACTAGCACAGCATAGCAATTTGCCCGTTGATTTAATTGATGATATTGTCCGAATGAAGCTAGGCCTTGTAAACCTAGAGCACGCTTACCATCAATACCCATCGGAACTGAGCGGTGGAATGCTCAAAAGAGCAGCCCTGGCCAGGGCAATAATAATGGATCCTCCCCTACTTTTTTGCGACGAACCAGGTGCTGGCTTGGATCCAATATCCTTAAAATCGCTCGACGAACTTATTCTCAACCTAAAAGAACTACTGGGGATAACAATTGTAATGGTTACCCACGAGGTATCGAGCATAATGCGTATTGCCAATAAAATTGTTTACCTAGAGAATGGTGTTGTTGCCTATGAGGGACCTCCTAAGGATGCAGTTTCCTGCGAGATTGAGAGCGTTCGTAATTTCTTTGCTGCAAGCAAATAGTGCTGTCTAAAATCTGATACTGTAAGAGTATTTATATTTATAGTCAGGTATTCCTTTTTGTTATCACTATCTTCAGCGCCTAAGTTTTTTTTGAATTGTTAATGATTAACACCCTATAAGCTCCAAAAAGAGATCAAGCCATGAGCCCAAAAGAAATTGAAAATATCGACTTTGAATACCTGAAGGTAAGCGAATACCAAGAACTGAAAAAAGCACTACTGCTAGCCTATAAAGAAGTACCAAATTTATGCTGGATCAAGGAAAACCTTGCAAAGCTTGTTAAAACATTCGCCGAGGGACAGGTTGTTATTAAAATCAATGGAGATATTGTTGCCTGCGCACTATCAATAATTGTTGATTACGATTCGTTTTCCGATAATCATACCTTTAAAAAAATCACTAACAACTACACCTTCTCCACTCACACCGATGAGGGTGATGTACTCTACGGTTTGGATGTGTTTGTTGTTCCCGAGTATAGGGGATTACGTTTAGGCCGAAGGCTCTACGATTTCCGAAAGGAGCTGTGCGAAAAGCATAACCTAAAGGGCATTGTGCTGGGCGGCAGAATTCCCAATTACCGTGACTATACCGATATCTCCTCGCCAAAGGAATACATCGAGAAGGTGAAAAGGAAAGAGATTGAGGACTACGTTCTGAACTTTCATATCTCCAACGATTTTCACCCCTCAAGAATATTAAAAGTTTACTTCGAGAACGAGAACTCGTCGAACCAACTGGCAGTTCTGCTGAAGTGGGACAACATTTACTACGAAAAACCTACAAAAAAGGTAGAAACCCAAAAAAGCGTAATACGGCTAGGGCTTATCCAATGGCAAATGCGACAGTACAAAGATATTGAAGCATTGATGCAACAGGCCGAATATTTTGTTGATGCCGTATCGGGCTATCGCTGCGACTTTGCCCTCTTCCCCGAGTTTTTCAATGCTCCACTTATGGCCAAGTACAACCATTTGTCGGAGCCCGAAGCCATAAGAAAGCTGGCCGATTATACCGATGAGATTGTGAACAGATTTTCGGACCTGGCCATCTCCTATAACATCAACATAATTACAGGCAGTATGCCCCAGGTAAGGGATAACGCTTTGTATAATGTGGGGCATTTGTGCCGACGCGACAGCACAATAGAAAGCTACGAAAAAATGCACGTCACCCCCGATGAGGCAAAGGTGTGGGGACTGCAAGGTGGAAATCAGCTAAAGGCATTTGATACCGATTGCGGGAAGATTGGAGTCCTGATTTGCTACGATTCTGAATTCCCTGAGCTAAGCCGTTTGCTTGCCGATGAGGGTATGGATATTCTGTTTATACCATTCTTAACCGATACGCAAAACGGGTTTTCAAGGGTTAGGCACTGCGCACAGGCAAGAGCCATTGAGAATGAGTGCTACGTGGCCATTGCTGGCAGCGTGGGCAACCTGCCCAATGTACATAACATGGATATTCAGTATGCCCAATCAATGGTGTTCACCCCCTGCGATTTTGCGTTTCCATCCAATGGCGTTAAGGCCGAAACCACGCCAAACACCGAAATGATTCTGGTGGTGGATGTGGATATTGACCTGCTAAGAGAGTTGCACCAGTTTGGAAGCGTGCGAAATCTGAAGGATAGGCGGAAGGATATATTTGAGCTGAAAAAATTAATTAAGTAGTGCTTGATCACCTGACTACTTAATGGTAATCTGGAAACATGAATCGCCTGACTTTTTTGATGCTTAAAGAACTTTTTGGACTTTTTTTCTCCAATTAATGATATTAGCCACGGACAATTAGCGGTGCAATTCGCACTAAAACACTAAATCGTTTTTTTTTATCCCCCAATAAAATCGTTTAGTAAACTTGCAAACTCTTTGGTGCGAAGATACCCGTAAGATTTGTGCGGGTTGTGCTCACCCTTAGCGTTGTGATAATCATTAATCACCTCTGAATCAATTGGCTTGATGTTGTAATCGTTAGGCTTATACCTTTTGCCTAACGAATAGCTAAAGGTGATTTTATCCAGTATGTCGTATAGGTTGATCCATTTGTTGCAAATACAAGGAGGGGTTATCATCTCCCTTTTTCCCCTTGGATTTTGTTTATACTGATTGGCAACCTTGCTAATAATCATTGGCATCCCTAGGGGAGACCCAATGGTTACAAATGTATTTACCCTTAAGCCTTTGGCCATAAAGCTAAGTACATCGAAAGCCACAATGGAGCCCATAGAATGACTTACCAGCAGAATTTCGTCGTCTTTATATTTTTCTAATGTTTCAAGGAGCCTTTGCTTGATGCGCTCCTTTACTTTACAGGTATGTGGGTCAACTGCCTCACAGTCGTCTAGGAAGTAAACATCCAGCTCCCTAAAATATTTTCGAATAAAATAGCTGGGGATAAATGCATAGTTTAAGGTTAAATCCTCGTTCAGAAAAATTCTATACAAAAGTTTCCCAATGTATTTTACTACCTTTTTTCTTATAGGGTAGTCCTGCGCCTCAAAGCCGGGTGGCGAGGTTGTATATTTCTCATCTAAAAACAAAGGATTATGGGGATCATCAATGTTTTTATCCATAGGGCTTTTATAGTTTATATCGGCCCAGTATACCATCTCAAACTTTGGAAGTTTTGCGCTGTACCCGTTTTTATTAAGCCCTTCAATCATTGAACGCTCCCACCATGCGTGGAGCGTTTCGGGATCGGGTTTATTGCCAAGCCCATGTATACCAATAATTACCCGTGCCATATTGATTATTGAATATTATGCAAATGATATCAATTTCTTAACATACCCCTCATCCATGAGGGCCTATCGGTGGTAACCCAATCTACACCAAAATCAAGTAATTGCTTCGCTCGTTGAGGGTTGTTAACCGTCCATGTGTAAACGTCGAGTTGGGCTTGCTTTAATTCAGAAATATACCTGTGGGTAAAATACTTACAATCGCCAACATTAACTCCATCAAGTGCTCTTGCTTTAACATATTTGATTAAAGACTTTGGATTTTTACCCAAAACACTGTGGATGTAAGGATGAAGCAATTCGGTTAGCCATAGCATTTTGTGTTCGGGCATTAGCTTTTTGGCTGCAGCAATAGTGCTTATACTGAATGCAATAATCTCTACCTGTTCTTTTCTTAACCCGCTTAGTTCAATTTCTTGCTTAAGCTTATCTAGTATTTTGCTACTCGATTTAATTTCAACTACCAGTTTCCCATTTGCAGGAACAGTTTTAAGTACTTCTGTCAGAGTTGGAATTGGTTCACCCCTCCACTTTTCGCCTTTCCATAATCCAGCATCAAACTTTTTAAGTTGTGCCATAACACTTCCCTTAATAACCATTCGTTTGCCAGCTGTTCTTTCGGTGGTTTTGTCATGAATAACACAAATTTGGTTGTCGGCGGTTAGGTGTACATCTACCTCAACGGCCAAAGCACCTCATTCCCATGCAAGATTAATTGCGGCAAGGGTGTTCTCCGGAGCATCGAACGATTCGCCCCTATGGGCGATAAGAGGGATGTAGTCTTTCAAGGTGTAGAAAGATTATTGACTTCCAAAATTTTGTGGCTAAACCAGGATATCAACAATTTTGAGCAATCCGTTATTAATGCTTTTGTGCTCTTTCAGGGTTTTATTCAACGGAATATGGGTTATATCGTTATTCACAAGGCCTACCATTATGCTTCGCTGATTGTCGAGCAAAGCCTCAACAGCTGCAACGCCCATACGGCTTGCCGAAACCCTATCGTAGGCCGATGGACTGCCTCCCCGTTGTATGTGGCCTAAAATGGTTACCCTAATGTCCATCTCCTTGAAATCCTCTTGAATTTTTTTGGCGATATCGTAGATATTTCCTTCCCTCTCGCCTTCGGCAACCATTATGATTGACGACTTTTTTTGCTTCCATCGGTTACCAATAAGCTCTTTAAGCTTGGCTATCTGACCGCTCATCTCGGGTATTAAGATTGCCTCCGAGCCTGTGGCAATTCCGCTTCGTAAAGCAATAAACCCGGCCTCGTTGCCCATCACTTCGATGAAAAAAACACGATTGTGCGCACTGGCAGAGTCCTTTATCTTGTCAACGGCATGCATTACAGTATTAAGAGCCGTATCGTACCCAATGGTATAGTCGGTGCCAAAAATATCATTATCGATGGTGCCTGGTATTCCCACAACAGGGAAATCAAATTCTTTAGACAAAATGGTTGCACCAGCAAAAGTTCCATCGCCCCCAATTACTACAAGGCCATCAATCTTATTTGCTTTAATATTCTCAAAAGCTTTGGCACGCCCCTCTTTTGTGCGAAACTCCTTGCTCCGTGCGGTTTTCAGAATTGTTCCACCTGTTTGGATAATGTTACTTACATCTTGCGATTCTAATTTTTTAAAATCGTTGTTTATGAGCCCTTCGTAACCCCAAATCACCCCAAAAACCTCTATCCCGTTGGATATGCCAGTTCGGGTTACTGCTCTTATTGCCGCATTCATACCGGGGGCATCGCCACCTGAGGTAAGTACTGCTATTCGCTTAATTGACTGCATGTGTAACCTAATTATAATTTAATACTATTGCTAATTCCAATGTAAACATAGGAAAAAAACAATAAAAAGATCAACATACAAATTAAAAGATAATATGGGAATACTTTGGCTGATAAATTGAAGTACCGTATTGATAAACTCTATTAATAACTGTTTGATAATTTGCTAATGATTCAAAACATCTAGTTACAATTCTCCACATTTCCCACTCCCGTAATAGTTGTTGTCACAGTAGGTGTACCCTTGTAATAAACTGTGCCAACTCCCGAAATGGTAACATCTAGGGCGTGTGTAGCCATAACTTTCACATCGCCAGTACCCGTTATGCGGATGTTCGCATTCCGCGTTGGCATATCGTAAAAGTTAAAGTTTCCTGCGCCGGTAATTGTTGCATACAAATCCTCTAACTCTCCCACACATTTAATGTTGCCAGCGCCGGTTACTATAATCTCTGGAATTGGGAGCGCAGAGTCCACATCGCCAGCACCAGTTAGCGTAAATTTTTCAACCGAGGCAGTATAAATATCAACTACAATTCCCTTATCGGTTCTTACTATATTGTTATTAAACGAAATGGTTAGTAGTCCATCGGACACATCTGTGCTAAGGTACGACAGGAGGTTTTCCTGAATGGTGACAACAATCTTAGATTCGTCACTTTCTACAATGTTTATATCGGCCCCAATTTCTGATTTAATCTTGTAGAAATTTGAAAAGTTTTGAGTTTCGGTTATTGGTTCACCCTCACCTACTACAACATTAGAGTTAAATATATCGCCACAAGACACAAGCGCAATAAGCGCAGCTACAGCAATTAGCTGCAATTTTAAACTTTTTTTCATAGATGTTAAAATTTTGTTTTTCTGATAAAAATGGGTTACTGATTTTAATATGATATATTAAACGAACACGCAAAAAACAACAATTGTGCCATAAGCACTTCGTTAGAAGAAGACTCAGAACAATAATAATCATGCCGAGTATTTGGATTATGCTATTGGTGTAACCTTTTTCCCGGTGAAACATATAATAGGCTACATAATCGGATTAAGCTTGTTGCCGAAATGTTTATTTTCTCATTAAATTTGCAAATCCAACCATTAAAACACGGCTTTAAACACAATACTAAAACTATGATTAAAAGAGCATTACTGATTTCAATCGTCTTTTTTACAAGTTGCTCCATCCTCACACCGCTTCAGAAAAGCAGGTTCATAACCATTTCAAATCTTATCGAATCGAATAAATACACCGATGCCAAAGAGGCAATAGATGATCTTGTTGAGGACAACGAATCGTCCGAATGGCCAAAAACCTGGTTTATGAAAGGTCTACTTTGTCAAACAGCCTACCATGAGGGTATTAGCAAAAAGAATAAAGACTGGGGAAACCTGTACCCAGATCAGATTTTTTTAGCCTACGAATCATATCAGAAAGCGCTATCGCTTGACAAAAGAGGGAAACTTGAAAAGGAGATTGCCCCCAAATATATACTGCTTGCCAATGAATATCAAAAGTTAGGAGAGCAACACTTTAACAACCGCAAGTACAAAGATGCCCTCAAAGCATACGAAGCTTCACTTGAGGTAATCTCTAGCCCAATTTTGGAAGTTGAATTAGATCTAAACTTAGTATACAATGCTGCTCTTGCAGCACTTGAGGGCCGGAACTGGGAAAGGGCTATTCATCACCTGAAAGTTTTGCATAAAAATGATTTTTCGGTAAATGCAACTCACCTGCTGTTTGAGGCAAATCTTGAAAAAGGCGATTCGCTTGCAGCAAAGCAAGTAATGATGGAGGGGATATCAAAGCATAACGATCACGAGGAGTTGGTGCTGCTCCTTACCGAACTGCTATTCAAAGAAGATGATGTTGAGGGAGCGCTCAAAAATCTTGAACGGATTATTGCTCGCAATCCAACTAATGCAAAATTTATTTACACCAAAGGGTTGATTTACCAAAAGAACGAGCAATACCAAGAGGCAGTTGGCACCTATAACCAAGCCCTCAAGCATGACCCCGATAACCCTATGATATTCCTAAATATCGCCACATGCTACTACAATATGGGTGTAGATATTGAGGAGGGTACGCGAACCATCACCAACAACAGCAAAGTTTTGGAGGAGAAGGCCAAATCGAAAGCGGCATTTGAAGCCGCCATTTCATGGCTTGACAAGATATACAACAATGGCACCCAGGACCAGACAATCCTATCGAAAGCTTACGATCTATACAAGGCTCTTCGCATTAACGACAAAGCTAAGAATATTGAAAATAGGATGATGTAACCCTATATATTGAAGGAGAATGTTAAACCCAAAAGCTGGTTAAATTGTGTCTTTGGACCTTTCTTCTCGCTTCCATCGGGCAGTAACACAGGCTCCCCGTTGCCATCCAAAATTGTGAAATGAATATCGTCGTCGTATATAAGGTGCAGGTTTAGCTTAATCTTAAAGTACATACTAATCTGCTTTTCGAGGCTTAGTTCCCAGTCAACATCAACATTTTTGGGACTATTCAAATAGTTGGTAAAGAGCCTTAAGGAATTATCAATTTTCATATCCTTTAAGATTGTCATACTATTCTTGAACACAAGCTGTCCCCCCATTTCATGGCGTACCCGCTTGTCGGCTTCAATACCATGATTGGTCTGATTAATGGTAACGGTATCCAGGACAAAAGTGTTCCTATACGACAGGGGCGAGAAGTTGAGCGTTGTATTCTTTTGAGGCTTGTACTCAAAACCCAAACCAATGGTAAATGAGCCGGGGTTAAAAAACTTAGAGACCACCTCCTCGTCACTAGGATTATTATACCCCTTAGCCACCTGTGTTTTACCATAGAAGCTTGAACTAAAATCGAGCTTATTCACAATAACCTTGTTGAATTGCGAATTCACCTCAACAATATCGGTATTGGTTCTAAACCCGTACTCATCTGTCCAGGTTGTACCGTAGCGAAGGCGTCCTGTTGTGTTCCATTTAGTTTTAGCCTCTCTATTATTGTATTCGGTTTTTCCGTTGATATCGAGCATGCTGGTAAGTGAACTCTCACCACCCTTTGCCCAGTAGGGCGAGAGGTAATTCTGGCTCAACGAAAAGGCAGTTGAAAAATCACGATTCCAATATATCGGAATCTCCTTGAAGGGTTTTAGCTCTGCTAGGGTTCGTTTAGCTTTTATTGTGGTAAAGGGAATATCGTCAACCATTTTTCGTTCTAACCTTTCAACATTCACATCCTCCTCAAGCATCAAGGAGATATTGGCTCTCGATGGATTTCCAATCCATATGGTAATGGAGTCGTTCTTTGAATTTTTCACCCAGTACCTATACAAATCGTCCTTACCTGTGCTTAGCCAAAGCGATGTTTTGTGTCCGGCCATATCGTTGATATGCAAAAGGAATGAATCGCGTTTGACTGAATAATTCAATAGCGTTTCCATAGCATATTTTAGCGAATCGGTCATCCTTTCGCTAGGTACGATGTAAAATGGAGACCCCTCGTTGGCCATAAGCACAGGAATGCTCTCTGTTATAATTGCTTTAGATGAGTCGGATTCAAATCGGAATGATTTTCTGGTTCTTGGTGGAACTAATGATGGGATCACCCCCCTATCGGTGAGTTCATACATTGTAACTCTTTTGCTTTTAAGGTACAATGTATCGATATAGGTTTTCATTATTGTATCCTGAACTTGCTGAGACGTTTCCATTTGTGAAAGCACAAACGAAATGGAATCGTTTTGCTGAAAAGATGAGGTATCCCTAATCCTTTTGATTATAGTTATCTCTTTAACCAATGGCTCTCTCTCTAGCGCAAATGTATCAACCATAAATGAGGTTGAACTAAGCCATCGAAGAGGTATAGTATCATGTTTATAAATTCTGGCATTCGACACGCTAATGGAGTCGAATTTAAATTGCTGTAATCGTGCACTCACGCTATCGAAAGGCTCGGTATAGTGATTTACTAATCGCTTAACCGAAAGCCTAAGGGAATCGTTATCCCTACGCCAAACGTCCTTTTTGCCTATGAGCTTGGAGAGATACTGAGAGGCCGCGTAGGGTGTAAAAACAATTGGATCAAAAACAGCTGTATCAACCATTTGCGTAAGAGTATCGGGTACTATTGTTAACGAGTCAAGGTTTACCAGCAGCGAGTCGGTTGTTTGGCTAATAGTATCGGGGGGCATTACAGCTAAAGAATCGGGTGGTGTTTGAGCAAAGCTCTGAGAAATTGAAAAGAAACCTAATGAGAAAAAGATGAAAAAAGAGATCTGGCGCATAATCATTTATCTATATTTTATGGTAACCTGTAAATTGCTTAGTGCTGATTAAAAAAACGGATTATTTATAGAGATGTTACAATTTGATTTCCAAAAATAGTTCCACTCAGATGTTTTCTTAATCAGAAAAAAAACTCACACCACTCCTCACAAGCATTTGGGCTACAAAAATACAAATTTTCGTTTCACAACTAAATTTTACGCTAAGGAGACAAAATTCGAAGGTTTTGCAATACATAACCCAAGCAAACATTTTGCTGGATTAATCATCGGCCTAGCAATATGAAATGCAACTCATTCCGAACATTTACTTACTTTACAGAATCAGCTGTTTATAAGATGCCTTACAGTTCAATTCATCACCCTTAGCACTATGTTATATTATCGATTGCTCCGACTTCATAATATAATTTCTGAAAAGATTAAGGCATTAATAATTCTCCACCCATTCTTTTTCAAAAAAATCAACTAAAACATCCGATAATAACTGGGGGCTTTCTATGGCCGGGCAATGCCCTACACCAGGGATAATATGGAGTTCCTTTTTGTCGTAAGACACATTCGTTAGGGCATTATAAATTAACTCGGCGTGTCCTATGCCAACCACGTGATCTTGATCGCCTTGGATTACAATTGTGGGTATTTTAATTTGTTTTAAATCAGACTCAATATTGATATTATTATAAGTAGGGGTGTTTCGGAAAGCAGCATTTACTATTTCTGCTTTCTCTCCAACCTCATCATACTCCTTCTTTGAATATTTCATCAATCTCATTAGTGCGGTATCGTTCACTACATCTTCATATGAAATAATCTTAGAAGTATCGACAAAATAAGCATTGAACCCAAGTTTAGCAGGAACCTCGTGTTTCATCCAGTTTACATCGGTATGAAATTGAGCAAAATTACTATTTTTAATTCGCTCCAATTCTGCTACGATATTTTCTAACTCTACTTTCTGCTCTTCGGAAATATTAGTTTGAAGAATTTCATTTGCTCTACTTGTTTCAAAATCGATGAGTGAATGGTTTTGGTAATTGCTGTTTACTTTTCCATCGATGCAGGCATAGGAATGTACTTTGGATTGGTCAGTTAAAAGATATAAGAATCCATACATTCCACCCCATGAAGTTCCCATAATACTCACCTTTTCCTTATCGTATTTTTTACGCAGGGCATCAATTACAATATCCAAATCTTCAACATACTGTTCAACTGTTAGCGAAGTTGGGTCTATACATTTTAAAGATTTACCACATCCGCGCTGGTCAAGATATGCAACCAGAAATTTATCTTCCAATCCAGGGCCCATCAATTTAATATCAATGCCCGAATAACCGCCCGGGCCACCATGCAAATTAACAATCAAGGGTTTTTCAGAGTTGCCTCGCACTCTAACATAAAGTTTTGATTCTGGTACTCTAACCATTACCTCGTGATCAATAAATTTAACGTGAGATTTTTCTTTGCACGAAAAATTGAAAAGTGCTAATTCAGCTATAATAATTATGGAAAGAATCTTGAAAGAGTAGATTCTAATTGAGCTATAATACAATTTACAGCTTTTGAAGTTAAGGATCCTGCAGCTCAATTTTCTCATAATGTCGCTTGTTAATACTTGTGAATATTCATAAAATAAGCCTATCAACAGCACCTCAATTCGGTCGAAATGTTAATAATCTGGCAAGTAACAACCAGTACAGTGAGGCATAGAAATCACTACGGAATAATTATCAAAATGAGCAAATACCCTAAACCACCAGCCGAACAATCAATCAACCAACTCTTTATAGGGCAACGTTGTTGTAGTTTTTACCACGGTTACTGAACTTTCAAATCCAGTTCCCGGTATTATATGAGTGGGCATTGGATCTACCTTATCAAAATCAGGAAAACCAAGCGCCACCTCTATTACACTAAAGGATAGCGAGTCAATCCCATGGTATTCTAACTTTACCTTGTCGCCTCCATAGCTGGGAGCAAACAACCGAAAACGATAATGCTCAATCTGTTTGATGTAATCAGTGTCTAACTTCGCTATTTTCTTGCCGTTCACCCAAATGGTCTTGAGTTTACTTTCCCAAGGAAAAATCAATTCGATCATCACAGGATCGATTTGCGACTTTAAAATAAACTCGGCTACACGCGATTCAGTCCTAACCGAATCATAAACCATCTCGATGATTGGTTTCTCAAACACTCGATATTCGGCATCGCTTTTTAGAAACTTCTTATGCCTCCACGGGTAAAACGCCGTAACATCTCCAAGGCTATCATCGGCAAAAAACTGACTGTTCCAATCGTCGGTAGTAACATTTGACGATAACCAATATGCCTTTTGAGTATCGTTTGACACAGCATACATCACGTTACTTTGCAAGGGTTTATTGGCAGTAGGTTTAGATTGAATATGAGCCAGCACTAGAACCACAAGGGTTGATAGCAAAAGTGCAAACGGCAGTGTACGCCTAAGCTTAGCCAAGGGATACTCTAGCAGGGGTAGTGCAAAAAGTAAAAGTATGATCAGCAGAACCGCTCCAGCATATGGCTTACTCAAACCAAACACTATATATATCAAACTAATATAAGGGCTTAACATAAAAATGGTGGGCAGCAATCCAACCAATATTACAAGGTGATAAACCCAAGGTCTTTTATCCCTCTCAATATCAACAAAAAGCAATATGATTACTGACAGCAAACCAAAAAGCAAAGGAACAAGAGTGAGGTACGATGCTGTAGGTAGTTTCCAAATAATAATACCTGACAAAATAATGAAGAGGGAAAACACAGAGGCTATGGTATTGTATAGATGAAACCGTTTAAGGAAAAAGGGATAGAGCAATGTTAATAACAGTAGCACTATTAAAGAATATGCTACGAAATAGTAACCCACATTGTAAAAGTTGCCCATATAAAAGGCTCCATAATGCGGATAAATTTTTAGAATTAGCTCGTTTAATCCCCAAACAGCACCAATCGAAAGCCCTGCAACTGCAAGCAAATAGATTAGGCTAATAAAAATCTTTCCAAAGGATAAATGCTTACGGGCAAGCCCCAGAATAAGAAAGAAGAAAAACAGTAGGCCAATAAATACTAAAATCCATATGCTAAACGATGAGGGAAAACATATCATTCTATGCCCCAGAAAGTTGAAGTAAACCAGATCGGAAGATTTGGTGTCGTTTAGCGAAATATTTCCAAAATGCTGAGCAAAGCTCATTAGGTAACTCCCAATATGCTGAAGGCTGGCCAAGCTAAGATTCTCAGGTGTGTCGGTAGGGCTATGATAATTTGCAAAACCATCGACAATGGCCACGTTAAAACCCGAAAGACCAAGATTTTTGAACACAGTAAAGTCTGTATTGTTGGGAATCATTTTATACACCTCATACATCATCGATCCGGCGTAAGGCCTTTCCATTCCCCTTGCAAACTCTTTGATTATCCATCCATTCTGAGGGCTCACCTCAAATGCTAGCGCTGTCCCCTTATTCCCTCTCGCCTCAAGGTTTAACACCATAGCCACATCGCTAATCCAAGGGTGTTCCTTTGCAAAAGCTTGGGCGCCCAGTAATCCCACCTCCTCAGCATCAGTAAACAGGAAAATAATATCGTTTTGTAAATCAAACTGATTTTTTAAAATCGAAGCAGCCTCGAGCATTGCCCCAACGGCCATTCCATCGTCGGCTGCTCCGGGTGTATTGGGCTGTGTATCGTAATGTCCAACAACCAGAAGGGCTTTTGTGGAATCAACGCCACGAATTCGTCCTACCACATTTGTAACGTTGGCAAACACAGGAAACCCATCGGAATCGGCAACTGTTGTGGACTGAACATCAACCTCCAACCCAATTCGCTCCAGCTCAGTAGCCAAATAATTACAAACAAACTCCTTCTCCGGTGTTCCAACCATGTGGGGTTGCTGGGCAATTTTTTCGATATGAATAAATGCCCTTGCGGCAGAAAAGATATTGGATGGAGCATTAATCCCCTGAGGGGATGGCGGAGAGGTAAGCTTAATAGCTAATACCGTGAAAAAGGTAAAGACAAACAGAACAAGTAATGAAAATAAGTAACCAGAAAATTTTAACTTTGGGAATCGCATAGGGTAATGGGTTAGAGGTTACATTGCCCAAATATACAAAAATGGATAGATCTGAGAACAAACACCTTGAAAATATGGATAGAAGAAACAAAGCGCTTGAACTTTTTGTCAATGGGCACAGCTGCTCACAGTCAATACTTATTGCATTTGCAGATAAGGTAGGGATTGATGAAAATACTGCCTTCCGCATTGCCGCTGGGTTAGGAGGCGGAATTGGAAGAACCCAAAATATTTGTGGAGCCATAAATGCTGGTGCAATTGTTTTAGGACTACACCACGGGAATTATCAGCCTGACGATCAAATGTCGAAAAGTCGTGTAGCAGGACTGGTTGGACAATTCATAAGCGATTGCAACAAAGAGTTAGGGGCAACGCAATGCCTCGATCTGATTAAGATAGATTTGAATAATCCTGAGCAAAAGAAAATTGCCAACGAAAGCGGGCATTTAGCAAAAATTTGCAATAATGCAGTTGTAAAGGTTGCAGGAATACTCGAGCATTACCTATAAACTTGACTTGGGGAGCGCTTTGGCGCTAACCCTTTTTACCGAGTAGGCAGCGAAATAACCAATGGCCCCGTTGGTGATATTTGTTCGAGGATTTGCCGGAGGGCCACTAAAAAGGGGTGCCGAACGCCACGATGCTTCCTGGGCCTCATTCAAATATTTAAAGTAATCCTCAGTAATTCCACAGAATCCAACGGTAACGGTATCACCCTCAGCAACTGCCCCCCTCCTCTCGCTAAAGAAAGTAACTGTAATGCCATTGGTGTATTCACCATTGAAAAAGGTATCGTCAATTTGCGAGTAGTCGCTTAGCGAGTCGGTTTGCAGCTCATCATTGATATAGATAAGAAACTTGTAAAAATCGCGAGTCTCTACTGGATCTTTGGCAAACCCTTGAACCTCCCAACCTTGCCATAATTGGCGGTAAACCACCTTTATGGAATCGACATCGCCCAAAGGTAAAATGGTACTACTTGCCGAATGGCTCGATACAATACCATCACCCAAAAGATCGAGATTGCTAACAAGCAATGTGTAGGTTTTGCCCACCTCGCCATAAAAATCGGGTTCGGTTAAGTAAACGCCCTGCTCCGTTTCGCTTTCATGTAAAGTATGATAAATTGATCCGTCGAATAGCTGAACATCTGCTCCTGAAATACCTGACGGGGAGGTGTTTTTAAAGTAATCGCCCGTTGATGTTATTGTCACTCGATGGGCTGTAGTGTCAGTGGTGATTTGTCCAAAAATTACGGGCCGCATATACGTGCCATCCAAATCTATATCAATCTTCTCGGTACATGAAGTCCAGGTTGCACCAATGACGATAATTATAATTGTAAATTTTATATCAAGATGAAACTTTTTCATAGTCAACTCCAATTCTTAAAACTTAAAGTTATAGGTTATGGCAGGAAGTATGGAAAATAGGTAGGTCATCTCGGCATATGTCTCATTGGGATTTGCCCTATCCTGCACAAAGTTTATTGCCCAGGCATTCTTCCTGTTGTATGCGTTGTAAATTGAAAGATTCCACTCTCCCTGCCACTTTCGGCTAGTTTTGGCTCTAGGCCGATAGCTCAAAGCTACATCGAGCCTATGGTAATCGGGGTATCGGAATGAATTTCGGGTTGTGTAAAGGGGGATAATAGTACCCATTATCTCGTATCGTCCGGCAGGAAAAGTAGCAGGAACACCCGTTGCATAAATCCAATTGGCCGACACCGTAAGTTTGTCACTAATATCGTAGCTAGCCACAACAGAAACATCATGCGGTTTATCGTAGGGTGCAGGGTAGGGTTTTCCTTCGTTCACATCATCAATGGTTCTATAAGCCCTGGAATAGGTGTAGCTAACCCACCCATTAATTTTGCCTAAATTAAACTGCGCCAAAGCCTCAAAACCGTACGATTCTGCTGTCCCTGTCCGGAGTTCTCCTTCAAGCATATCGTTAAGAAACAGGTTGGCAAACTCCTTGAAATCGATCACATTGCTCATTGATTTGTAATACACCTCAACCGATGTTTCCAAGGCGTTGCTGAAAAAGTTCTGAAAGTACCCCATTGCCCACTGATCGGAAATCTGGGGTTTTACATTTGGCGACGCGGAGAACCAAATATCGAGCGGGGTTCCTGCCGCCGAATTAGATGCCTGCTGAATATACTGTACCGTTCTGGAGTAACTCCCTTTTACCGATTGCCTTTCGTTGAAAGCAAAAGTAAATCCCAGTCGGGGTTCAAGGTTCCAGTATGTATTGTAAAAAGCATTATCACCGTATTCGGTAAAATTGCCAGCCTCAAAAAACTCGTTGTAATCATAAACCTTAGCTGGGCCTATATTTTGAAAAGCCGACAAACGAAGGCCATACTTAACGGTAACTAGAGAGCCAAAGGTTTGCTCATTCTGAGCATAAACACCGTGCTCAAGGGAGAAATTATTGGGGATTTTTAGCTCTCCAAAAATCGACTCATCACCCTCGCCTCTTGCCGTTCCGGGGCTTAAACTGTGATACGTACTTTGGGCTCCAAACCTTATGGTATTGCTGCTTCCCAAAAAGTAGCTAAAATCGAACTTTGCGCTGTAGTCCTGCATATTCGAAAACCACGTAAAGCCACTGGCCTCGCCCGATCCTCCGCCCAAGTAATAATCGTAACTTGTATATATTAGCGAAGTATTGAGAAATAGCTTTGGCCCAAACAGATGATTCCATCGGGCTGTCATGGTTTGGTTTCCAAAGCCAAAACCGGCAAAGTCGTTTCGGAATATGTCGCGTCCAAAGTATCCCGAGAGGAAAAATCGGTTATTGTCGTTAAGCCTATGGTTGACTTTCAGCTTCAGGTCATAGAAGAAAAGCTGATTGTCCCTTACGCTCTCGTTGGCGGCAAAGGGTAAAAATATATCGGCGTAGGTTCTCCTCCCCGAGGCAATAAACGATGTTTCTTCGCTCAGGATTGGCCCCTCCACAGTTAATCGACTCGAGATTGTTCCAATTCCACCAACTGCAGCAAACTCCTTGGAATTCCCCTCCTTCATCCGAACATCGAGAAGTGACGACAATCGACCTCCACTGGATGCTGGAATATCACCCTTATACAGCTTCACATCCCTTATCGCATCGTTATTGAAAACCGAAAAGAAACCCATCAAATGCGAAGCATTATAAACCGTAGCTTCGTCGAGCAGTATAAGGTTCTGATCCATGGCCCCTCCTCTTACGCTAAAGCCTGAGGTTCCCTCGGTTGTGCTTTGCACTCCAGGCAACAGCTGAATCGACTTGATCACATCTACCTCGCCCAACAATGCAGGCATCCGTTGTATGGTTTTTATATCGAGTTTAGCCACACTCATCTCGCCTCTTGTGATATTGGCATTAGGTTTTTCACGCGATATAATTACTTCTTGCAGCTGGGTCTGGTCCTCTCTCAGCTCAACGGTTAGGCTTACATTTTGATTTAGGTTTACTTCTTGTTCATTCTTGCTGTACCCTAAATACGAAAAAACAAGGGTGTATGTGCCGGGAGGTAATGATATGGAATAATACCCGTAAGAGTTAGTTGTTGATCCCTGTGTTAATTCTTTAATCAAAATGGTAGCACCAATAAGCTCTTCGCCATTGGATGCATCACGGACATAGCCGCTTATGCTAAATCGTTTGGGAGCATCATTCTCGGCAAAAACTGAAAAAGATATAAATACAAGAATAATGCTTAGTACAAAATTAATATGCTTCTTATTCATATGGTTGGTAAAAAAAACTACATCACTATGACGCAAAATGAGACTAAATGTTCAAACAATTTGTCAATTAATTTAAACAGCACTATTTTTGATACCATAAATGCTTTTTAATTCGACAATAACTGAGAGCACATCAATTTGCTAATCAAGCCTATCGATATAATCTCTATTAGTCCTATACTTAATATATGCTCCTACAACAAAATCGAATAACAGCAAGAACAACAACCCGGCAAAGAAACCTACTATAAACATGGCGCAAAATTTTAAGTTTTACTTGTATAAAAACATAAACTTATATTTTCATAACCTATGCCAAAATATTTATACATCTCATTACCTTTACCTTAACACACTCTTATGTCAAATAAAATGTTCGCTATTAGGCACAAGTGTTCATTATCGAACACGAAACGATCATAAAGTGGATTTTAACTTTAAACACAACGAGTTACCAATAAGAACCAATAAGATATTTTGGCCTCAACACTAATTAAATCAGATGGTTATGAAAGCAATTATTTGGAAAAAGGGAATGTTTAGTTCAACCCATGAGCTATTCTCGAATGGAATGCTAATTGGCAAACTTCAAAGTAAAACTTGGTCAAGTGATGCCATTTCAACAATCAATGGAAAACATTTCTCATTTATAACAAGAGGCTTCCTTAGCCAATCGACCATTTTAATTGATAATGATATCAATAAGGTTGTAGGCAAAATTACGTACAGCGATTGGAGTAAAAGGGCAAGCATTGAACTACAGGACACGACAGCTGAACTAAAGGTGGATAATATATGGAATAGCAGATGGACATTAAAGGATAAGAACAACCATTCGATACTTTATAAGGATTCAACAACTATGGGAACCATTCAGTTTGCAAACCAGAACGACAAGCTAATCATTGCGGGCATGTATGCACGCAATCACTTCAAGCAAAAATCAACAGTCCTTCTAATAGCAATTTTCCTACCCATATACCTCGCTCTTTTAACCCAGATTAGTCATTAGGAGTTCTGCGAACTAATGGCTTAGCTGGGTTTAACCTAACTTGATGTCATAACTCCAACGGTTTTGTAAAAGTTCACAAACAATCCATTCAAAAATGGGTTTATAACCAAACAGTAAGATAAAAAGTTTTTTACACCAAAATATTGCCAAAATCATTAAGTCATATATATTATCAAACCAAGGATGTACTTGGGCTTAGTGGGTAATGTGCTGAATCGTTTGCGCAAAAAATATCCCATTGCTAATATTCGCCAAATTACTATTCCAATATTTTTAATAATTTTGTAAGCTCAGATAGGATTGTTCAAACAAGTAACGTAATTTTCAATAAATCAACAATTAAATTCAATTACGATGTCAAACGTAAAACGTGTTTACACCTTCGGGAACAAGGAAGCCGATGGTAACGGAAAGATGAAGGAATTGCTAGGTGGCAAAGGTGCCAACCTTGCAGAGATGAACCTTATTGGTATACCTGTACCTCCAGGGTTTACTATTACCACCGAAGTTTGTACCGAGTACTACAAGCTGGGTCAAGATAAAGTTGTTGAACTTATCAAACCAGAAGTTGAAGCGGCAATGAAAAAGATTGAGGGCATAATGGGCACTCAGTTTGGCAGTAAGGAGAACCCTCTCCTGATGTCGGTTCGCTCTGGTGCACGCGCATCTATGCCCGGTATGATGGATACTATCCTAAACCTAGGGTTAAACGATGAGGTTGTTGAGGGTCTTGCTAAGAAAACCGGAAACCCACGTTTTGCTTGGGATAGCTACCGCCGTTTTGTGCAGATGTATGGCGATGTTGTACTGGACATGAAGCCCGAGTCGAAAGAAGACCATGATCCTTTTGAGGAGATTATCGACCAAATGAAAGAAGAGAAAAAGGTTGCTCTTGATACCGAATTCTCTGTTGAAGACCTTAAAGAAATGGTTGCCCGCTTTAAAAAAGCGGTTAAAGATAAAACAGGAAAAGAATTCCCAACCAACGCTTGGGAACAGCTTTGGGGATCTGTAACGGCTGTTTTCAATAGCTGGATGAACGATAGGGCAATCCTTTACCGCAAGCTTAACAAGATACCCGCTGAGTGGGGAACTGCCGTTAATGTTCAGGCCATGGTATTTGGTAACATGGGCGACAACTCAGCCACAGGGGTTGCCTTTACACGCGACGCCGGAACGGGCGAAAATATCTTCAACGGTGAGTATCTTATCAACGCGCAAGGCGAAGATGTGGTTGCAGGTATCCGTACCCCACAAGAAATCACCCTTGAGGGCTCGCACCGCTGGGCAAAACTACAGGGCATAAGCGAAGAGGAAAGGAAAGCCAAATTCCCATCACTTGAGGAAACCATGCCTACTGTTTACAAGGAGCTTTTCACTATTCAGAATAACCTGGAGAAGCATTACAAAGATATGCAAGACATCGAGTTCACCATTCAGGATGGTAAACTATGGATGCTTCAAACCCGTAACGGTAAGCGTACTGGTGCTGCTATGGTAAGAATAGCTATGGAGATGTTTACCGAAGGGATGATTGACGAGAAAACAGCCATCCTGCGAGTTGAACCAGAAAAATTAGACGAACTCCTACACCCCGTATTCGATACCGATGCTCTGGCTAGCGCCAAAATTTTAGCAAAAGGCCTACCCGCATCACCAGGAGCAGCTACAGGCCAAATCGTATTCTTTGCTGAGGATGCAGAGCAGTGGGCTGCTGAAGGGAAGCAAACCATCCTAGTGCGTGTTGAAACTTCTCCCGAAGACCTTAAGGGTATGAACGTAGCCCAGGGTATCCTAACCGCCCGTGGCGGTATGACCTCGCATGCTGCCGTTGTTGCCCGTGGAATGGGTAAATGCTGTGTTTCGGGTGCCGGTAACATTAAAATTGATTACAGGGCTCGTACAATGACTATTGATGGGACTGTTTACAATGAAGGCGATTGGATCTCGCTAAACGGATCTACAGGTCAAGTAATTGATGGTAAGGTTAAAACAATGGCAGCAGCGCTTAGCGGCGATTTTGCTAAACTAATGGAACTTGCCGATAAATTCTCGAGGATGAAAGTGCGTACCAATGCTGATACTCCTCGCGATAGCAAAGTAGCTCGCAATTTTGGAGCACAAGGTATTGGTCTTTGCCGTACCGAGCATATGTTCTTCGAAGGCGATAGAATTAGGGCTATGCGTGAGATGATTCTGGCCAATGACGAAACCGGAAGGAGAAAAGCTCTGGAGAAACTTCTTCCTATTCAGCGCGAAGACTTCGAGGGAATTTTCGAGGCAATGCAAGGCTTACCTGTAACAGTTCGCCTACTCGATCCACCACTTCACGAATTTGTTCCACATGAAGAGGCTAACCAAAAGGAAATGGCAAAAGAGCTAGGTATTTCACCAGAGGATGTTAAGGCCAAGGTTGAGTCGCTACACGAGTTTAACCCAATGCTTGGTCATCGTGGTTGCCGTTTAGGTATTACCTACCCCGAAATTACCGAGATGCAGGCTCGCGCTATTCTTGAGGCCGCACTTAACCTCAAGAAAAAGGGTATTGAAACTTTCCCTGAGATTATGATTCCTCTTATTGGAAACGTAAACGAGTATAAAAATCAGGAAAAAATTGTTCGCGAAGTGGCAGAAAAAGTTTTTGCCGAGCGTAACGATAAGATTGACTATATGGTAGGTACTATGATTGAAGTTCCTCGCGCAGCTCTTACTGCCGATGAGGTAGCTAACGCTGCTGAGTTCTTCAGCTTTGGTACCAACGACCTTACCCAGATGACCATGGGCTTTAGCCGCGACGATGCAGGCAAATTTTTACCCGAGTACATCGACAGGGGAATCCTAAAGGCTGACCCTTTCCAAGTACTTGACCAAACTGGTGTTGGCCAGCTTGTAGATATGGGTATTAAGAAGGGTCGCAGCGTTCGCAAAGACCTTAAGGTAGGTATTTGCGGTGAGCATGGTGGTGAGCCTAGCTCTGTAGAGTTCTGCCATACAGTTGGGATGAACTACGTAAGCTGTTCACCTTTCCGTGTCCCAATTGCACGTTTAGCTGCTGCTCAAGCTGCTATCAAAGAGCAATAGCAACTTACTTTCATAAAAAAACCGCCCTCAAAATGGGGCGGTTTTTTTAATTTACAATGGAGCTACCTAACGGTAAAGGCATGATAATCGACCACTCTCTCGTTGGGCATTATGCTGTATATCCATGAAAAAATGGTTTCGGATGATGTGAGTTGCTCCTCGCCTGTATGGCTCATAAATTGTATGGGGCTTTTAGTAAATACAAATACCATACGGTTGGTATCAATGCCTTTCCCACTTTTAAATGCCTCGTAATCTAAATATCCAAAGGGGAATTTCATTTCGGTATTGGCACTTATTGGCTGAAACTTTTCCCACTTGTTTGGATAAATCAATCCGGTATAATTATCTGTGATACTGAAAATATGCAGGTAGCAATCCTGTGTTGAGAGAATATTAAATGTGATGAATTCACCCTCATCGTAAATACCTTTGATCCCCTCAACCTTTACGCTAAAGGTTGGATCTGGCTTGGTTGAGTATAGCACAACAGACGCATCAATTGTTACCTCAACCATAAAAAGGTTAGTTACCTCATCTACTTTTCTGCGATGGGTTACAACTTCGTAACTTTGAATTGCTCCCTGCAATTCAGAGTGAATGTCGGTGCTAAAAAATTCGGTAAAATCGTTATTTAACTCGCTTCTAAAAAGGTTCTCGTAGGTCTGTATTTTCTCCCCTACTCCAGCCTTTCGAAGAGCTTCAATCTTGGCCTTATTTAAAGCCTGTTTGCGAGCCTCTTCCTCGCTAATTCGCCCAACAATCTCGGCCTCACCCGTTGCCCCTTTAATATGAATAATTTCCTGTGCATTGGCAGTTAATGTGAACAAACAAAGTGTAAAGGAGCAAATTATTGGCAATAAACCCGATAGTTTAAACATATCACATTAAATTAAATTGTTTATACCTCAACCAATTATAATGCCAAGTTACAAAAAAAGCCGTTACTAAAAATAGCAACGGCTTTTTTTGTAATGAATGAATTTAAAAATTACTCAAACTTTTTGAAAACTGCTTTAATCTTATCCATAGCGTCGCGCAGCTGCTCCTCAGTTATTACAAGAGGTGGTGCAAAACGGATAATGTTACCATGGGTGGGTTTTGCAAGCACACCAGCCTCGGCCATTGCAACACAAACATCCCAAGCAGTTTTGCCAGGCTGATTGCGAATAACAACAGCATTAAGCAAGCCCTTACCACGAACCAACTCAATCATATCGCTCTTTATGCTACTGAACTCATCTCTAAAGATTTTTCCAAGACGCTCAGCATTCTCTTCCAACTTCTCCTCCTTAATAACCTCAAGAGCAGCAATTGCAACCTTGCAAGCAATTGGGTTTCCGCCAAAAGTTGAGCCATGCTGTCCGGGTTGAATGCAAAGCATAATGTCGTCGTCGGCCAGAACTGCAGATACAGGGAATACACCTCCAGAAATAGCTTTACCTAGGATTAGGATATCGGGACGAACATTCTCATGGTCGCAAGCAAGCATTTTACCTGTACGAGCAATACCAGTTTGAACCTCGTCGGCAATAAAGAGCACGTTATTCTTTTTACAAAGTTCCGATGCTTTGGTTAGGTATCCTTGGTCTGGCACAAATACGCCAGCCTCACCCTGAATTGGTTCAACAAGGAAACCAACCACATTCTTATCCTCCAACGCCTTCTCCAAAGCAGGAATGTCGTTATAAGGGATAACCACAAAACCTGGGGTATATGGTCCGTATTCGGCCTTAGCATCTGGATCGGTACTCATTGAAATGATGGTAGTGGTACGACCGTGGAAATTGTTCTCACAAACAATAATCTTGGCTTCACCATCCTTAACACCTTTTTTCTGATATCCCCACTTACGACAAAGCTTAATGGCGGTTTCATCGGCCTCAGCACCTGTGTTCATAGGCAAAACCTTTTCGTATCCAAAGTACTTTGTAACGTACTCTTCGTACTCGCCCAACACGTTATTATAGAAAGCCCTTGAAGTTAGCGTAAGCGTTTTGGCCTGATCAACCATAGCATTTACAATCTTGGGATGGCAATGACCCTGATTTACGGCTGAATAAGCCGATAGGAAATCGTAATATTTTTTCCCTTCAACGTCCCAAACGTAAACGCCTTCACCTTTCTCAAGTACAACTGGTAGTGGATGATAGTTGTGCGCACCGTACTTATCTTCACGGGCCATGTAGTCTTTTGATGTCATCATAATAGTTTTTGTTTTTAATGATTTAATATATAGCCACTTACATCTTTGTACAAAGATAGTCTAATTTTTATACAATCATAAGGCAAGTTTCCCAATTTTCAAATTTTTAACACCTAGTAACCTGTATGTTAAGAAACATGCTGAACTAATTAAGGGCTATTTTTGTTGTATATTTATTAATCAAAAACCAAACAGCATGGAGAGCAAAGTATTAAGTCATATTTCAAACAGGAAAAGTGAATTAGCCTTTGAACCAAAGATTCTACCACAAGCAGATATCGACACATTGTTTGAAGCGGCCCGATGGGCTGCCTCCTCATACAACGAGCAACCCTGGAGGTTCTACTACGCTTCGAGAGATAATCAACAGCTATTTGAAAAGGCACTTGGAGTACTAGCCGAAGGCAACCAAGAGTGGGCCAAAAATGCATCACTGTTAATTTTTAGCGTGGCCAAAACGGAGCTTACTCTGAACGGTAATTCCAATGGTTACGCCATGCATGACACGGGAATGGCCACAGCAAATCTTATGATACAGGCAGAAAGTCTTGGTCTGGCATCGCACCCGATGGGTGGTTTCGACAGAGACAAAGTAAAAGAGATAGCGGGACTTACTGATGGCTACAAACCCGTTGCTGCCATTGCTGTGGGGTACAAAGGAGATTATAACAACCTTAGCGATAACAATAAGAAAAGAGTCTTGGCGCCTCGTAAGCGAAAGGATCTCGGTGAGATTGCTTTAAAAATTGGTTAACAAACGCTTAGCAATTAGCTATCAGGCAAAGTGTCGGAAGGCTTGTTGGGCAGACGAAAAAAGAAAGAAGCCCCTTCGCCGGGTTTGCTCTCAACCCAAATCTCGCCCTTATGCTTTAGCACAAAATCTTTGCAAAGCATTAAGCCAAGTCCAGTCCCCTTTTCGCCACTATCGCTGGTGGTTGTTACACCCGCTTCGCCTGTGAAAAGTTTCTCTTTGATATGAGGCTCAATTCCCTCGCCAGAATCTGTAACCGAAACAAGAACCGATTCTGCCTCAGCCTTGGAGTGTATTGTTACCGATCCGCCTTTAGGCGTAAATTTTAATGCGTTGGACAGCAGATTTCGGATAACTGTTTTTAGCATATTAGAATCGGCAAAAACCTCTAAATCGGTGGGCACCTCGTTATTTATTGACACTTGTTTCTCCTTGGCCTTGTGCTGTGTAAAGAAAAGTTCATCGTTCACCAGTTTATAAAGGTTGTGCACTACTGGTAAAAACTGTATGGTTCGGGTTTGTAACCTTGACCATTGCAAAAGGTTATCGAGCAGCATGTTCCCTTTTATCGCATTATCGTGGATTATTCCTAAAAACATAACGATTTCTTCGTTGGAGTATCCGCTGAGGTCGGTAACCAGCAGTTCGGAGTAACCAGTAATGCTATTGAAGGGATTTTTTAAATCGTGGGCGATAACCGAAATAAGTTTATTCTTAATTGTATTGATACTTTCAAGTTCTTTATTCTTTTCATCAACTGCAGATACTTTTTGCTGAATGGTTTCCTTTTGTGCAACTATCTCCTCATTCTTTTGAGTTAGTTCCTGAATCACAGATTTTATCTTCCTATTCGATCGAAGTATAATAAGCAGTAGAACGAGCACTACCAATAAAAACAGGCCAGAGAACAACAATAGCCACCGTTGTGTAGTAATAACCTGATCGCTAATTACCTGCTCTTTCCTTAAAAACTCATTTTCCTTAACCTTACTTTCCACCTCGTAAGCAGACTGAATTTGAGCCATTGCTTCCGATTGCTGAATAGAAAACAGGGAATCCTTAAGCTCACTTTCGATTTTATAATGCTTCGCTGCTTCCTTATATCGACCTCTTTTCTCGTATATCTGTGCTAGCAAGGCTGCGGTATTTCGCTCTTCGGTCAACGATCCAATCTCCTGGGCTAGGAGCATACTCCTTAGGGCAAAATTAGTGGCATCGGCATATTTACCTTTAAGTAAATACACCTCGGCAATATTGCGAAGGGTTGAAATCAGCCCAAATTTATCGTCCTGATTCTTTCCTAACTCGTAGGCTCGTAAATGATACTCTAAGCCCTTGTCGTACGAACCGGTTTTATGGTAAACCCGCCCAATATTACTTAGGGTTGATGCTGTACCTCTATCGTCACCATTCTGTTGATTTACTTCTAAGGCCTTGTAAAAGTTTTCCAGTGCAGCATCGTAATCGAGTTGCCTTAGGCTTAAATGACCAATATTATTTAGAACAACACCTACATCCCTCAAATTATCCGAATGTTCTCTATACGACAAGGCTTTAAGGTAGAACTCCAGCGCTTTTTTATCGTTGTTGAGCTCGGAATATGCAAATCCAATATTGTTGAGGGTAGACATCAAACCCACATAATCCTGTAGATTTTCTCGGATGGTTGAAGCCTGAATGAGATCGTTTAAACCGCGATCGTATCTCCCCAAGATCACCTTGGCAGTTCCCATACTATGCAAGGCAGAGGCCAAACCTTTGGGGTAGTCTGTTCCCTCGCAAAGTTGATAAGCACGGAGAGAGTATTCTAACGATAGCCTGGGGTTACTTCGTCGATTACTGTGGGCTAAGTCATTAAGCGAGTCGATCAAAGAGAACATATCCTGCACTGCACCTACCCTTTCAGTTTCACCAGAAGTTGGCTTACCGTAAAGGTTAGCTGTTGCAATTAGTGTAAGTAGGATAAACGTAAATGTTCTCATACCTGTTAGTGTACGTGTTTACTACTCGTTTAGTTTAGTTTGATTACATTATAAACCTATTCTTATCTAACTTTTTAAGCAATTCCTTTAAAACATCCCTTTTTCTCACGGCTACGGGAATGTGTTCATTGTTTGTTAGTATAAGGTGACTTTCGGGGAAACGATTGTACTTTTTGGCAAAATTTAGGTTTACTAAATGCGATTGATGAACCCTGCAAAAACCTGAACCGGACAACAAATCGTCGAACTCTTTTAATGTTTTCGACACCAAAAGGCGCGGCCGATCACTAAAGTAGAATAAGGTGTAGTTGTTCTGCGATTCGCACCTAACAATACTATTAATATCTGCAACAACAAGTTCATCGAGGGTTTTGAGCAATATCTTTTGAGGGCTATTCTTGTTGGTTTTTATGTTATCGACAAAAGTTTGAAACTTATGGTTAATATCCTCCTCGCGGATGGTTTCATTGAGCTTCTCGATGGCGTTTATTAAATCGGTGGGATCGACCGGTTTTAGTATGTAATCGATGGCGCTAAACTTAAATGCCTTGATGGCATACTCCTGGTAGGCAGTAATAAAAACGAATTTGAACTTGATGCTTTCGAATTGCATCAGCAGGTCAAAACCAGATCCATCGGGCATCTGAATATCAAGAAAAACCACATCGGGATTTACATCCCCAATGAGGTTAACCCCCGATTGCACATCATGCGCCTCACCCACAACCTCTATGTTTGGACAAAATAGCTTGAGCATACTCTGCAGCGATTCGCGAGCCAAGGCTTCATCATCAATTATCACTGCGGTTATCATAGAATAACTATTTAATGATTAATGGTATATAAAACCTAACAAGCGTACCCTGCGAACTGGTTGTTGAACCAGAAGATAGGTTAATCATTTCCATTTTCACCAGTTTTCCATACACCTTTCTCAGGTTTCTTAGTCGTTCCTTTGTAATACGTGTGGCCAACGATTGGTGTTTTTTTCTATTGTTGTGTTCTGGCTCCGATGATTTCTCTAAACCCACGCCATTATCCTCAACCTCAAGCTTGAGGACGTTCCCCTCAACTAAAAATCTAATGACTATGCGTCCTTTGGTATTTAAATGGATAATTCCATGCTCAATGGCGTTTTCGATAAAAGGCTGGGCCAGCATTGGCGGGATTAGATGATGTTCCAGATCAATATCGGGCGAAATGTCGATGGCAAAGTCAAACTTACTATCGAACCGCATAAGCTGCAGGTTAAGGTAGTGCTCTATGGTCTCCTTTTCCTTTCCTATTGTAATCTGTTCAACCCTAGAGTTTTCGAGAATTAAACGCACTAATTTTGAAAAACTTGCCAAATACTTACCTGCCTGATATGGATCGTTACGGAAGATATAGCTTTGGATAGCGGTGAGCGAATTAAACACAAAGTGCGGATTCATTTGCGAAAGGAGCAGCCTCTGCTCAAGCTCTACAATCTTCAACTTATCTTTCCTTCTGTAGTATCCAACAAATATTAAAACCAATACTACTGTTGTAACAACTATGGTAGCCAATGTGGCCGATAAGGTACACTTCTCGAAACAGCGACTAAGCCAACCTGCCTGAAGCAGAACACCACTTTGCAGATCAAAATGATGTAAGTGAACAATATTTCTCGCGCTCAAAAAAAACTCTACCATTTGTTTAGAAAGTTAGTGTAAAGGATGTACCCTGCTCTGGTTGCGAGTATGCTGTTATACTGCCCCCATGCAACCTCATGATCTGACGCGACAAGCTTAATCCAATTCCAGAGCCCTTGGGCTTAGTTGTAAAGAATGGGATAAATATTTTATCGAGCACTTCGGGTAGAATCCCCTCTCCATTATCGGTAACCTGAATAGTTACTCTGCCACGCTTATTCAAAAAGCCCTTCATACTTATGGTTGGTTCTGGCCGGCCATCGAGCGCATGCATTGCATTTTTAAGCAGATTTATTATTACCTGCTCCAAAAGCTCCTCATCGCCGGAGAACGATATGGTATCAGGTTCAACCTCGCAGGTGAACTTGATCCCAGCTTGCCTCAATTCCTCATCGAGCAATGGCGAAATACTTTTAAACAGATCAATAACCTTAATGATTTTAAAGTTTGGCTTGGGTATTCGTGTTAGGTTACGGTAGGTGTTCACAAAATGCATAAGACCCGTACTACGCTTGTGGATTGTTTGCAATCCTTGTTGAATTTCACCTACGGTTTCCTCATCAAAATTTGCATTGTCGTCCTCTTCGCGTGCCTGGTTAATTGATTTTATCATCGTATCGATGGTTGACGACAGCGAAGCAATAGGGGTAATGGAATTCATAATTTCATGGGTGAGCACGCTAATAAGCTTTTGCCAAGCTTCGGTTTCCTGCTCTTCCAACACGCTTTGAATGTTCTTGATGGTAGCTAACACAATATGTTTATGTTGCACCTTGATTTCAGTCCCAAATATGGCCAGCTGCAAGATATCATCTTCCTGCTGAACTTTTACAAGAACATTTTCGCCGGGATTTAGGGTTAGCAGTTTATCGACCAATTCAGGACTAATGGTGTAGAGCTGCTTTACATTTTTGAGCCCAGTTAGCTGAAACAGCCGTTTGGCCGATTTATTTATCATCTCTACCAATCCATCGCGTTGGTATGCTATTATACTCACATCGATATTTTGAACAATGCTTTGCAAGTACTGAAAATGCTCCTCCTTTTCGCTGCGGACGGTTTGAAAATCTTTAATAACATCATTAAAAGCCCTACTTAGCTCGTCAAATGAGCTCCCCATCCCTTCAACCTGAAAGGTGCGGGTAAACTCCGAGAACCTGATAGATTCGAGGAAACTTGCCAAATCGCGATTGGTTTTATCGACATATTTGTACAAGGCATACACCTGGATTAGGGCAAGCACTGCAATTAGCACAGGGGTTATGAAAAACTCAAAATTGAGCCAGGTATAAAAAAAAATAAAGATGGTAGCAGTGAGCAGGATTAGCCTTATCGTAGCATTAATCCGAAATTTTTTATAAATCATATTTTTCCATTCTACGGTAAAGCGATGTTCTGGTAATACCAAGCTCGTTAGCAGCTTGGGTTATATTGCCCTGGCTTTGCTTTAGCACTTTTGTTATAATTAGTCGCTCAATTTCATCGAGGTTATAGGTATCGAATTCTAAAGATGACCCTGAGGATGATCGTTGACTTGATAGGAAGAAATCGTCGGGCTGTAGTACGTTAGAATCGCACATAATTATGGCTCGCTCGATGGCATGCTGCAATTCGCGAACATTACCGGGCCACCCGTATGATTCTAGCTTTTTTAATGCCTCGGCCGAAATATTTTTTATTTTCTTTTTATACTTTTTGGAGTAAACCATCAGGAAATGATTTGCCAACAGCGGAATATCACCATATCTCTCTCTTAACGGGGGCAGATGGATCTCAACCGTATTGATTCGATAAAGCAGGTCCTGACGAAAATTACCTTCGTCTACCATTTGATGAATATTATTGTTAGTGGCACAAATTAGTCTAACATCGGTTGGTTTGGGCTTATTGGAGCCTACCCTAACCACCTCTCGACGCTCAATAACAGTAAGCAGCTTGGACTGAAGGGGTAGCGATAAGTTCCCAATTTCATCGAGGAAAAGTGTTCCACCCGATGCAATCTCGAACCTACCTGGTTTATCCTTCTTGGCATCGGTAAAAGCACCCCGCTCATGTCCAAAGAGTTCACTCTCGAATAACGTTTCGGCTATCGAGCCCAGATCAACGCTAATGAACACCTCTTCGCTCCTTGGGGAGTCGCGATGTAATGCTCGAGCTACGAGTTCCTTACCTGTACCGTTCTCGCCCAGAATAAGAACACTGGCGTCGGTTTTGGCTACCTTTTTAATGGTATTAAACACCTCGAGCATGGCCTCCGACTTGCCTATAAAATCATGAAATGGACTATCCATCACATTGCTTATCTCCTTCTGCCGCTCCTTTAAATCGGAAACCTGCTTTTGCGACTGCTTTAGCTTTACCGCCGATGATATGGTTGCAATTAGTTTCTCGTTGTGCCAAGGTTTTAGTATAAAATCGGTTGCCCCGGCCTTTATGGCTTTCACTGCCTTTTCGGCATCGCCATATGCTGTAATAAATACCACAATTGCCGAAGGATCCAACTCTAGAATACGCTCGAGCCAGTTAAATCCCTCTTGGCCGCTAATGGCATCCTTAGTAAAATTCATGTCGAGTAGTATCACATCATACTCGGTTTTTCCAAGCAAATTGGGAATATCGTTGGGATTAGCAGTTGTGTGCACAACCTCGGTATGGGGCTTAAGCAAAAGCTTTAGTGCAAAAAGAATATCCTCGTTATCGTCAACAACTAGAATTTTACCATTTTTTGTACTCATAACAGGATTTTAAAATCGGTTCGACAATTTACAGGTATATTAATTTGAGGGTAAATATATAAATTTTGTTTGGGTTGACAGTATGGAACATAGCACATATTACGCAAGAGTAACTATTGAAACTAAACAAATATAAATAACTCAACTTTCGCATACAGTTTAATTCCCAGATATATAGTCAATTAATCATTTTTATGACTTGTATATGCTTAGTAATGAATAACATAATTGTTTATACAAATACTTTGTGAAACTCTGTGTAATCCTTCGTGAAACTTTGTGTTATAACTCTTTTACTATTACACAAAAAACACAAAGAAGACACAAAAATCGCAAAGAATAATATTTAAAGTACATAAATACAAGCATATATGCGATAATATTTTGCTTGCGAAAGTTGAGTAAATAACAAAAAGCTCTGAACACACACAGCGTGCATCCAGAGCTTTAGAAGTATGAAAGTTTTTATAATCTAAATTGCAAAATACCAGGTGGCTATGGAAAGGTAAATGAGAACCCCTGTAATGTCGGCCATTGAGGTGATGAGGGGTGCGCTGGCAGTTGCGGGGTCGAGCCGAAGTTTGGTGAATGCAAAAGGCAACATAAGCCCCAAAATACTGCCGGCTACCACGGTTAAAATCATTGAGCTGGCCACAACCAATACAATGTCGGGAGCACGGAAACTGGCAATAAGGCTTACTCCAATTGCCATGGTAACCCCCAGTAAAAGCGACACCAAAAACTCCTTACCCACAAGTATGAACCAGTCCTTTGTTTCAACATCGCCAGTTGCCAACGATCGAATCATAAGAGTAGCCGATTGTGCTCCGGCGTTACCACCACTAGCAATAATTAGTGGCAAAAAAAGTAAAAGCCCTGCAACTTGCTGCAGCGTGGCCTCAAAACTTTCGATTATACTACCCGATGGGATATTCATAAATACCAATGCGGTAAGCCAAAGCACACGCATTTTGTAAAGCAAAAAGATTTTAGCCTTCAGCGGATTTACAATGGCATCCTGAAAGGCACCGAACTTGTGAAAGTCCTCGGTGTTCTCCTCCTCGGCCACGTCCATCATATCGTCGAAGGTTACAATCCCGAGCAGCAATCCCTCATTATCTACTACAGGCATTGCCACCCTATCCTGATCCTGGAAAATCCTTATGGCAACCTCCTGATCCTCGAATGCATTGAGGGCAGAAAAACGGTTATCCATTAGCTCCTCAATTTTTTGGTCGGGGGTAGCAAGAATTACTTCTCTAATTCGTATGTCATCAATCAGTCGCCACTGGTTGTCAACAACATACACCACGTTAAGGGTTTCGGAATCGCGGCCGTACCTACGGATGTGCTCCAATGCTTCGTGAACGGTGAAGTGGGGTTTTACCGCCACATACTCAGGGGTCATCAGTCGGCCAATACTATCCTTGGGAAAACCCAGTAGCTTGGTGGCTACGGTACGCTCCTCTGGTGTTAGGAGCTGTATAAGCCGCATAGTTATCTGACCTGGCAACTCCTCGAAAAAGGCCGTACGGTCGTCGGGGTCGAGGTCGTTAAGCAGGCTCGAAAGTTTGCTAACATTCAGAGCCAATCCCTCAATAATCTCTTCTTGCTTGTCGTGATTAAGGTGCTGAAAAGTATCCTTTGCCAAATCGCGGGGTAGCAGCCGAAAGACGATCACATCATCCTCATCGGACAGTTCCTCAATAACTTCGGCAATTAAATAGGGATCTAGCTGGATGATTTCATCCCGTAACCTCTTCCATTGCTTCTCTTCAATTAGTTCCTGGAAGTTTACTGCTATTTCTGTCATAATCTCCTTACAGATTTTTGTCTGCAAGGATGTACATGGCCCTTACAGACTAGTTTAAACTACACTTTGTACTAGGATAAGGGTCCTCGTCCATTTCGATTATAATATTGGTTACAGCAGCAAAAGTAAGTCTAATTCTTCACTTATCCTTAAGATTATGGCATTTTTTGTTTGGTAATAACCCAGCTAGGTTGCGCATGCTGGTGTTGCATTACAGCGGGTTAACTATTGCCTGTAAGCAATGGCGTTTATATTCATACCAGCACCCACCGAAGCAAATAGCAGCAAATCGCCTTTGTATATCCGATGGTTTGATATTTGACCCTTTAGGATCATATCGTAAAGCGTGGGCACCGTGGCAACGGAGCTATTACCGAGTTGATGGATACTCATAGGCATCACATCCGATACGTCCCGTCTAATTCCATATAGTTTGTAAAACCGTTGCACAATGGCTTCATCCATCTTCTCGTTGGCCTGATGAATGAGCACTTTTTTCACATCGTGCACCTGCAATCCCGATTTATCCAGCGCCACCTTCATGGCTGCTGGCACGTTCGAAAGGGAGTACTCGTATATTTTGCGGCCATGCATTTTTATATACCTAGTGCTAGGATTGCTGTCGGGGGCGTTTGACTTGCCCAGATATAAGTAGTAGGCTTCCTCGTTGGTATGCGATACCATAGCGGTTGAGAGTATTCCTGTTGGTTCATCACTTTCTACTGCCTCAACAATTGCCGCACCGGCACCATCGGAAAAGATCATCGAATCGCGATCGTACACATCGATAACCCGCGAGAGGGTATCGCAACCAATTACAAGGCATCGCTTGGCTAACCCCGATTTGATGTATGCATCGGCCTGAATTATACCCTGTATCCATCCGGGGCATCCAAATATTATATCGTAAGGGATGCAAGTTGGGCTTTGGATGTTAAGCTTATGCTTAATCCGTGAGGCAAGGCTTGGTAGCACATCGGTTTGTATGGTATCGGGAAAAACATCACCAAAATTATGAGCCACAATTATTTGATCGATGCTTTCGGGGTCGATGCCAGCCTGCTTAATAGCCTCATGAGCAGCAATGGCAGCAATATCGGAGGTATTTTGCTCACCGCTTGCCCATCGACGTTCGGAGATACCTGTTATATCTCTGAATTTATTCACTATTTGCTCACCATCACCTTCGATGGCCGTTTGATCCTTCTCAAAAAAAACTTGTTTCACAAAGTCGCTATTCTTTACAATCCTACTGGGAACATAGCTACCGGTCCCTGTAATTACTGTGTTTATTCTTGTCATAGCACTAATTTTTGTTTTAAAAAAGTAAAAACCAAATTCGTTAATGGATCTTACAAAATTCAGATATTTTGGGTACATTAGCATTTTTCACCATGTACATACTATGGATTTTCTGGTTTACACACCAACAGTAACACCAAGGATACAGTACACCTGCTACCATATCCTCAGCAATATGCTGGGTTTTAACGTTATTATTACTCAACAGCAAAGCGAACTAAGCCATTTTAAGGGTCCCAAACTATCGTACAGCCAAAACAAATCTAACAATTGTATCAACATTACTCCCCATACTCTTCTGTTGGAAAGCAAAATAATTAAACAATCGTTTGCCGTTACACATTGGAATTCACTACCTATTCTGTTTGAAACAACTAGCAATGAGGACATTCCCTTTGATATTTTCGCAGCAACATTTTTTTTAATAAGCCGATACGAAGAGTACATTACAGAAGGAGCCGATATCCATAGACGATTTGAGGGTAAAAAAAGCATTGCCTATAAATATGATTTCCTAAACATCCCACTGGTTGACCTGTGGGTTAAGCAATTGGGGGAAGTAATTGAAGGCAAGTTTCCTGATGTTAAAATTACGAAGCGAAAGTTTACCTTTTTACCAACAATAGATATCGATAACGCCTATGCCTATAAGCACAAAGGCTTTACCCACAATGTGCTTGCCTTCGTCAATTCGATAATAAAGTGTCGCTTCAACGATCTTTCCCATAGAATTGAATTTTACTTTAGAAAAAGAAAAGATCCCTACGATACTTATAATCGAATTTTCACATCGCTTAAAGAGAACCGAAATGCTATTTGGTTTATACTAGGGGGCAGAAAATCGAAATTCGATAGAAATATCTCTATCTCCAGTAAACCTATGCACTTGCTACTACAAAAAATTGCAAATGAATTTGAAATTGGAGTACACCCATCGTATGCATCAAACAGTAATGCAAAAGCAATTGCTAAAGAGATATCGGCATTATCGACTAGCAGCAAGCAGAAGATTACAAAAAGCCGTCAACATTTTCTTAAATTATCGCTACCCGAAACCTACAGATCATTAGTGAAAGTCGGGATTACAGAGGATTACACCATGGGGTACTCAAATGTTATTGGCTTTAGGGCAAGCACGTGCACCCCATTCACTTTTTACGATTTAAAAAGTGAAAAAGAGTTACCTTTGAGAATTGTGCCGTTTCAGGTAATGGATGTAGCCTTGCTAAATGGGCTAAAGCTTAGTGCCCAAAACGCAATTGCTGAAACACTAAAAGTTGCTGAAATCGTAAAAAATATTGGTGGCTGTTTTGTTACCATATGGCACAACGAGTCGATATCGGGAGTAAATGAGTGGAAGGGTTGGGAGGATGTTTTAGAGCGCGTTGTTGCTGGGGTTAACCAGCTTAGCAAGTAGTAACATAAACATACTTTTGGTGAAATTGAAGAGTGAAATTTTGGAAATTAAGTACATAAAACGCGATGATATAGATACTGCCAAATGGGACAAATGCATTGCCCGTTCGGTAAATGGTATGGTTTATGGCTATTCATGGTATCTCGATATTGTATGTGCAAATTGGGACGCCCTAGTGGGTGACGATTACCAAGCAGTTTTCCCTTTGCCATTCAGCACAAAATATGGCATAAGCTATATATACCAACCCTTTTTCACTCAGCAGCTGGGACTATTCTCCACGGAACCTCTAAGCCATGAACTAATAACCAACTTTCTGGATGCGATACCCAAAAGCTACAAGTTTATTGCTATTAACCTTAACACATATATAAAAGCTGAATACCCAAATGCAAAGCGAATACCTAGGGTTACACATCATCTCGACCTAATTGAGCCATACCCTGTGCTCTCGAGTCGGTATTCGACCAACACCAAGCGAAATATATCAAGAGCCATTGCGTACAATATTGCTGTTGTAAAAAGCATCACGGCCAACGATCTAATTGAACTTAAGCGCAATAACAATACAGCGAAACTACATCCAAAGCATTTCAATATGGTAAAGCAGCTGGTTACACAATCGCTGGGGAATGGCGTTGGAGAATTGTATGGTGCTTACAATGCACGTAATGAACTTTGCGCAGGAGCCCTTTTTCTAAAATCAAACGGAAAGGTAATTTATCTTCTTGCCTCATCAACAATTGAAGGGAAAACACAGCGCGCCATGTTTGCCCTAATCGACCATTACATCAACCAAAATTCCGAACAAAACCTTGTCCTCGACTTTGAAGGGTCTACCATAGAATCGATTGCACGATTCTACAAAGGGTTTGGAGCCTCGCCCTGTGAGTACAACCATATCATAATAAACAGGTTACCCTGGTACTTAAAAATTTTCAAATGATAGCTAGGGATTTGATAAAAAACGTTTCGGCTATACTCCCATTTAACCTATCCGTATGGGCAGCCAAACCTCATACTGTTGCCGTATTTTATCACACTATATGCAAACAAACATCAGCACACATTAAACACCTGTACCCCATCGTAACCCCCGTGCAGTTTGAGAAAGACCTAGATTTCCTGTTAAAGTATTTCGAGCCTATTGATTTAAAAGATTACATTGCACACCCAACACCCTCTATGGGATCGAAACCCAGGCTACTCCTCAGCTTTGACGATGGTTTTAGGGAAATTAAAACCATTGCTTCGCCAATTCTGCTAGCCAAAGGAATTCCTGCAACAGCATTTGTAAACCCAGATTTTGTGGGGAATAACGATATGCTTTACCGATGTAAGGCTAGCCTAATTGTGGATAAAGCTATGCTTCAGGGCAAAACCATTGCCACACCGCCTGCGGCTAGGCAAGTTTTTCCAACGGAAAGAGTATCTACCAGCAAATTCTGCCGGTGGATTATGGCATTGGGCTTTGGCCAGCAAGATTTGATTAGCGAACTAGCTGCAAATTTTGATGTTGACATTGGGTGCTACCTTAGGGAACAAAAGCCCTACTTAAATCTCGACGAAGTTATTGAGCTGTCCAACAAAGGTTTTACCGTGGGCGCTCACAGCTTGAATCATCCAAACTTTGCCAACCTATCCCTTACCGAACAGATCAGACAGGTTAAGGATAGCTTAAGCTGGGTAACTAGCTTTGTGCCAAATCAGCCCAAGGCATTCGCATTTCCTTTTACCAACTATGGCCTTTCGGCTGATTTTTACCGTTACTTTTTTAGTGAGAATCCTGAAATTTGCGATGTTTTTTTCGGCACCTCTGGTTACAAACCAACCAGCACACATAGGTTTACTCATAGAACCTCCCTTGAGGTAAAAGGCAGAAGTGCAAAGCAAATACTCAAGGGTGAGTTTTACTACTACTTAGCCAAGATGATTTTTAACAGGCACAAGGTAAATATCCCGTTATGATTGATATAATAAGAGTAAAAATATCGGATCTTTATGCATTGGTCTCAGCATCAAACTATCCACAGTGGGAGTTAATTCCAATAAGCCGACATAGAGCCGTGTCGTATATAAATAATCCTCGTGCCTCGGCCAGCGACACTGTACTTTATCTTGCCTATATCGATAGTAAACTGGTTGGCTACCGCACCATTCTTCCCGACGAAATTTACTCCAATGGCGAAGCCATAAAGGTTGGCTGGCTAAGCGGCAACTGGGTAAACCCCAAGCTGCGGAGAAAAGGAATAGCCACAGCGCTTTTCGGCGCCGCATATACCGATTGGGAGGGTAAACTTTTATTCACCAATTATGCCTTGGAATCGAAGGCTGTTTACGATAAGAGTAGCCATTTTGAATTGGCCTCAACCCTAAATGGACAAAGATTCTACCTGAGGCCATGCCTTGCTAAAATACTTCCACCAAAGGGTAATGTTTTAAAGGCATTAAAGCCCGTTTGGTTCACTTTGGATTTTATACTTAGCATATTTAACCCATTTCCTATAATAGGGAAAGCAATACGCACTAAAGAAATTAGCATTGAGTACATCGCAAAACCCGACGAGGAGGTAAAAGAGCTATTCACCCAATCAGTTGCAAAAACGCCAACAGCCAGAACGAGCCGAGAACTCGATTGGATATTTAACCACCCATGGTTGGTCTCATCGCCTTTAGGTGATAGGATTGGAGAAAAGTATTTCTTTTCTTCGTCGCCAAGAACTTTTCATCAGAGTTTGCTCAAAGTATATCGCCAAAACGAGTTGATTGGGTTTATGATGCTCAATAATAAGGATGGATTCCTCAGCACCCCATATGTAGCTTGTAAAGATAACGACGCAGTAATTTTTGCTAAGATACTACTAAAGCAAGCATTGGCTATGGGTTGCGATAGGGTTACTACCTACCACAGCTTATTGGCAAAAGCCATGAAAGGGGTATTTCTGTTCAGGGTAATATCTATAATGCAACAACGTAATTTTTACGCCACGCACGAGACCAAAGGGATGATAAACGAGGGTTACACATTTAATGAGGGTGATGGAGATTGTGTCTTTGTATAAATTAGACAACATGCACAACCCGTTATGGGCTGGAGCATCAAAAGGTATAAATGCAATGTAAACTTTCTCTACTACTCCATCAAACTTTCAAAATCAATCTCAGAGGTATGCTCGGTTTCCTCAAGTCGCGATTTCTCGCATTTTAGCGTTTTAGATGGAAACTTTTTAAGCAAGTTGTAGTTGTGGGTAGCCATGATTACCGCCCTACCCGATGCTGCAATATCGAAAAGAATTTGCATAATCTCATCGGAAGTTTCGGGATCTAGGTTACCCGTGGGCTCATCGGCCAGAATGATATCGGGATTATTCAGAAGGGCACGGGCAATTACAACCCTTTGCTGCTCGCCACCCGACAGCTGATGGGGCATTTTGTACTCCTTGTGCTTAAGGCCAACCTTTTCGAGCACGTCATCAATGCGTTGCTTCATCTCCTTTTTGCTTTTCCAACCGGTTGCTTTAAGCACAAAGTTTAGGTTATCGAGCACGGTCCGATCGGTTAGCAACTGAAAATCTTGAAAAACAATTCCAATTTTTCGTCTAAGGTATGGTATCTGACTGCTGCGCAGCTTTGCCAAGTTGTAACCAGCAACCCTTCCTTCGCCCTTTCTCAATGGCAGTTCAGCAGTAATTGTTTTGATTAGGCTAGTTTTTCCGCTGCCCACCTTACCTATTAGGTATATAAACTCTCCTTTTTCAACCTTTAGGTTTACCTCGGCCAGGATAAGGTTTTCATTCTGAAAAACCGATGCATTCGAAAATTCGATGATTGTGTCGAGCGCCATTATATTTCAATTTTTTTGAGTTCACCGTATCCAAGCTGCTTAATTAAATCCAAAGCTTTTGAGAGTACAGCTGGATTTCTGAAAAATCTACCCAAACTTTGGTAGGGTGGTGTGCAACTTAGATTTGCCACTAGTTCAAATTCTTCGTTGCGTATTTGTATAAAATCGGCATTTACCCCTAGTCCTTTAACTTTAAGTAGGTAGTATAATCTTGATTTCATCAATACAACAAGCAATTTTTTATGTTATGGAAAAATCTAGAGTGAACACCCCATAAAGATAGGGGCAATTTTAATGAGATTAAAAATTATTGGGAAATAAATTGCAATCTCAAAACAATTGCTCCTGACTGTACTTTTTGGGCTAAAACTGAAAAGTATCATCCACAACTGTTTTAAGCATTGCCCCTACTAGAACGACATCAACTCACCGTGTGAAAATTTCGCATCACCTCCCTGACTCCAATCCAAAGCAATAGAAAGCAGTCACAATTTATAATTATTCCGAACAGCATGAATCCAACTTAGTTGTCAACACATTAGAAATGGGACTGAATAACAACCTTATTAGACTAGCGCGAAAGGGTACAATTATTGATGATTTCAAAAAAGTTGAATTGGCGACCAACATTCCCTCCAATCCAACAATAATATATCGTTGTATTTTTTTCAAATAGTAAATGCATTGCAACAAATAAACAAGCATAACACTCGCATACCAAACAGCTATTTATTATGCATAAATATTTTTTTACATTTACAGCTAACATTATACTAACCTAAACAATTCTTATTATGAAAAAACT
>DDWD01000204.1:34550-38413 GCA_002345825.1 Bacteroidales bacterium UBA2295 | reverse complement strand
AAGCCATGCCCAATATCATCATCGGAGTTGAGGGTGGAGAAGGTGTTAAGGTCGGTGTTGCTTAGCGCATAGCTGGCGCTGATGAGCGAACTGTCGCTCCAGGTGCGGGTTAGGCCAGCCTGCACCATCTGTCTTTTTTGTGGGGTTACCAACCTGCGGATAGGTTCGTAGCTACCCTGTGGCACGCCGTTTTGCGGTGCCACCCAGCGATAAACGCGCCCGTTGGCCGTGCCAAAATCGGGTGTGTAGCTACCCTTGCCCTGTCCAACGTAGGAGAAATAAACTCGATAATTTGCAAATGTTGGATTGGAAGAATATCTAAAAACATTATAAGTAGTTCCGTTCACCGTTGTGTCGAGTTGCTGATATAGTAACTTCTCGGGGTCAAATTCTACCCTATCGGCTTGCGAAAGGAACGCTTGGCTTAAATCGTCGCCAATTGAGGCAAGATGGCGCTTTTGGTCGTTGGTTAGTTCCTGATCAAATGGCTGGTTTCGGCTGTCCTGCTCCGAGAAAACCGAAAAATCCCATTGCCACTTATCGCCCTTGCTATTCACCCTGCCAAAGGTTGTAAAGCGCGAGTAGCTTCGCTCAGAGTATTCAAATTCAACCACTATTCGGCTATTACGGTTAATGGGCATCCGGTGAGTAAAGGTAACCTCGGCTGCATTGTAATCTATAGTGTAGTGCTGGTCGTCGCCACGGGTTAGCAATGTGCCATCAACGTACACCCGCTCGGAGCCAGATAGGACGATGATGTATGGTTCTCCACTAGCACCCTGTAAACGGTAAGGGCCCTGGTTGCCTTCGCTACCCTGCAGCTGGTTGCGCGCAAACTTTCCCTTGGGAACCGAAAGTGCAGCCGTAACTGAAAGTGTATCCTTGGGGTTGCCAAACTGTCCGTTATAGGCCAAGCCCTGCACATTGCGTGTGAACGATAGGAGTTGCCCTTTGCCTCCAGCACGCAGGTCGATATCGCCAGCCTGAATGGAAAAATCCTTTCGATGAACCCTGAGGTATATCCTGTCGAACTCCTCCAAACGCCGAGTTGTGCCCTCGGGCTGCAGCGGAATGGATTGATCCGAAATTGCTCCCTCTATCTTTAAATCTTTACCCAAATCGCCCTGAAAGGTGAGGTTCATGCTGGAGTTTACCGAAAGGTTTTGCCCATTGCCAAACCGAATGCCCCGCATGATGGAGCCATTGGTTTGTATCTGATCACTAAAAATGGGCTCTTGCACACCGCCAACAACGTAACGTGGCGTAGCGCGCCCCATAAGGCTATCGGGCGATAGATGCTGCTGGTAGTTACGCTTTTGGTAGGTTTGCTCAAACAGAATGGGAAATACTCTATACTCAACATCAATAACACTGTGCATTGCACGCAGCTGAACTGTGGGGTAAAACTCGGCACTACCAAAGCTAAAGGAGTACAAATTTTTATCGATGATGTTGCCCTGCAAATTCAGAATTGCAAGGCTGCTGGGGATTATGCTAAGCGTATCGAGGGTGATGGTATCAGCGGTAAGAGCGATGGTTTTACGGCGAAGATTGTTTAAATCTTGCCCCTGCACACCATGAAACACGAAGGGAAATACTAGTAGTATTATGAGCCGCTTTGCCACGTACCAAAGGATTTATATGCTAAGTAACGAATAAATGGGGGAATTAGCGTAGTCAACCAGCTAATCCATCAGCAAAAAATCCTCAATGTTTTTCCACATAATTCCCTTTCGGTTTGTATCAAAGCCCTTATCGAGCGAGAGTACAAGTTTAGGGAAGTGGTCGTTTATCTGTTCAAGAGAGCGGTACTCCCTATCAATGGTTTTGTCGCTCTTAAGCCACGAGCAAACCTGAAGGTATAACCTTTCGTCGCCACGTTGGGCAACAAAATCAACCTCGAACTCACTCGCTTTGCCTATACTAACCATATACCCCCTATGCAGCAGTTCGAGTAAAACAATGTTTTCAAGTTGACCCGATATATCCTGAGGGGAGTAACCCAGAAGCGCAAACCTAAAGCCATGGTCGGTCATATAGTACTTCTCAAATGTTTCGAGCAGACGCTTGCCCTTTATATCGAACCGCTTAACCTTGCGTATTACCTCACCATTAATGAAATGCTGGATATAGCTTTGTACAGTCTCAACCGATGCCTTTCGTTGCTGCGACTTTAGGAATTGGCTTATGGAATTTGCGGTGGTTATGTTGCCAGTATTATCGACTATATACTCGGCTATCTTCTCGAGCAACGCTGCGTCGCGGATGCTATTCCTAACAATTACATCCTTTAGCAATACCGTGCTATACAACGATTGAAGATACTGACGCACTATGCTATCTTCCCAGTCGATGTGGTGCAAACCGGGGAAGCCTCCATAGCGCTGGTAAAGCGCAAAAGAGTTCTCGAACTCATTCTGCCTACTGCGATGCAGCAGCAGTGCCCTAAACTCCTTGTAGCTTAAAGGGAGGATTTTAAACTCTACGTATCGGCCCGACAGAAGGCTGGCCAACTCCGACGACATTAACGATGCATTGGATCCCGTAATGTATATATCGATTTTATTGCTGGCCAGCAGCGAGTTTATGGCACGTTCCCACTGCTCAATTTCCTGTACTTCATCAACAAATAGGTAGCACTTCTTTGTTTTGAAGTCCAAATTCTGTTGAACAAACTCGTGTAAATCGGCATAGGTTTCAATGGAGTCGAACTCGTACAGCTCCTTGTTGATGTATAAAATCTGATTATCAGCAACATCCCTACTCCTAATCATTTCGATAATTTGAGTAAGCAGGGTGCTTTTGCCACTCCGCCTAATACCCGTAATTACCTTAATCATAGGCGCTCCAATAAAAGGAACTATTTGTTTTAAGAAGTTATCCCGCCTTATCATTTTTTATTTCAAAGATAATTTATGTTTCGATTATATCCTAATCAATATGGCTTTATATTACATTATATCAATTACACCTGAAACGTGTACTGTTTACGTATATCTATTCTGGTTGTATTCGAAATGGATTAACGCGAATTTGTCCCATATCTTTTGTACCTTTACAGTTCGAACGAACTAACCTACGCAAGTGTAATTCCCAATGATTGACCAGCTTACAATAGATAGGATTATGGCTGCCGCCGATGTGGTGGAGGTGATAAAGGATTTTGTGTCGCTTAAGAAGCGGGGGGTCAATTACCTTGGGCATTGTCCATTCCATAACGAGAAAACCCCTTCGTTCTCTGTTAGCCCAGCTAAGGGAATATACAAATGCTTTGGATGTGGTAAGGGTGGAAATGCCGTGAACTTTATTATGGAGCACGAGCAGATGACCTACGTGGAGGCGCTGAAGTTCCTAGCAAAGAAGTACAATATTGAGGTAGAGGAGAAAGAACTTACCCCCGAGGAGATAAAGTTGCGCACCGAACGCGACAGCCTGATGGTGGTTACCGCTTGGGCGCAGCGCCACTTTACCGATAACCTGCATAAGCACAGCGAGGGTAAAAGCATTGGGCTAAGCTACTTCCGCGAACGCGGTTTTAGGGACGATATAATTGAGAAGTTTCAGCTAGGCTACAGCCTCGAGCAGCGCGACGCCCTAACCCAAGCAGCGCAGAAAAGCGGCTACAAGCAGGAGTATCTAACCAAAACGGGGCTAAGCATAGCCCGTAGCGATGGAACGGCCTTCGACCGTTTTTTTGGCAGGGTAATTTTCCCCATTCACTCCATGAGCGGACGGGTGATTGCCTTTGGAGGTCGTATTATGAAGAGCGATGCCAAGGCAGCCAAATACCTCAATAGCCCCGAGAGCGATATCTACCATAAAAGCCATGTGCTTTACGGAATATTCTTTGCCAAGAAAGCCAT